>NZ_LS999521.1:302624-605248 GCF_900520355.1 Acinetobacter calcoaceticus
GTTTTATGTCGGTTTTAAACCTGAAAAATAGATTTCATTTAAAAGACCTCCTGTCCGGAGTTGTCGTATTCCTTGTGGCATTACCGCTGTGTTTGGGTATCGCTTTAGCCTCAGGAGCTCCCATTATCTCTGGCATTATTGCTGGTATTGTCGGCGGTATTATTGTTGGCTTACTGAGTGGCTCCCACATCAGTGTAGCCGGACCAGCAGCGGGACTAACTGCTGTAATTCTTGTACAGTTAGAACAATTAGGCGGCAATTATGCCGCCTTTTTATTATGTATTATTTTTGCTGGTGTTCTACAAATTCTCTTTGGATTATTCAAGTTAGGTTTTTTTGCAAACTTTATTCCAAATAATGTCATTTTGGGATTACTGGCGGCCATTGGTGTCATCCTGATTGCGACACAATTACCTTATCTGTTTGGGCTTTCTGATTTTTCATGGAAGCAGATTTGGACTTCAACGCCAGACGCATTTCTTCAGCGTTTTGATGGGGGAGCTGCACTCATTGGTTTGCTCAGTTTATTCTTAATTTTAGCGTGGGATAGCAGTCCACTCAAAAAACTAGCTTTACCTTCTGCTCTGATTGCAGTTGTGTTGGCAGCGGTTTTAAATTTTATTTTGGTGAGTATTGGCTCTCCATGGGCAGTGCAAGTTGATAACCTCATTCAATTGCCGAATATATTGCAAGCACCCGAAAAAGTATTGATTTTCCCTGATTTTAGCTATTTAGCTGAGCCTATGATTTATACAGGAGCAATTACGCTTGCTGTCGTGGCCTCTTTAGAAACATTATTGAATCTGGAAGCGGCAGATAAAATCGATCCTCAAAAACGCTCTTCTCCCCCTAATCGTGAACTCTGGGCACAAGGCACAGGTAATATTATTTCAGGCTTAATTGGTGGAATGCCTGTAACCTCAGTGATTGTGCGTAGTTCAGTGAATGCAAATACAGGCGCGCGTAGTAAATGCTCTACCATTATTCATGGCGTATTATTGCTATTGGCGGTTTTGTTCTTCGTGCCATTAATGAACATGATTCCTTTGTCGGTATTGGCTGCGATCTTAATCGTGACAGGGTTTAAGCTTACTCATCCAAAACTATTTAAACAGCTTTATCAAAAGGGTTGGAAACAATTTTTACCTTTTATTATTACCTTAGTTGCAATTTTGCAGACCGATCTTTTAATGGGAATTTTAATTGGTCTGTTCACCAGTAGTGCTTTTATTCTTTATGGGAATTTTAATAAGGGTATTCGTGTTTATAGAGAGAAGCGCTTGCACGGCGTAGTTACTCGTATTGAACTTCCATCACAAGTCACCTTTCTTAATCGTTCTGCGCTTATTTCTGCATTAGAACATGTACATAAACATCAACAACTCATTATTGATGCAACTCAATGTGATTCGATTGATCCTGACATCTACCAAGTTATTCAAGATTATCAAAATGAAACTGCCATTAAACGTCAGGTAAACCTTAAACTTGTTGGGTTTAAGCAGCACTATCAAGATGTGGATGATGCAGTACTTGATATTGATATTAGTACAAGAGATTTACAACAAAAACTGAGTCCACAGCAAGTCGTGAATTTGCTTAAAGAGGGTAATGAACGTTTTGTAAGAAACGAACGCCTGCAACGCGATATTTATCGTCAAATTCGAGTTACCGCAGATGAAGGACAACACCCGATCGCAGCTGTTCTTGGTTGTATGGACTCACGCGCACCTACAGAAATGATCTTTGATGTGGGTATTGGTGATCTGTTTAGCTTACGAATTGCAGGTAATATTGCAGGTCAAAAAGTATTAGGTTCGCTTGAGTTTGCTTGTCAGGCTAAGGGCTCTAAAGTAATTGTCGTTTTAGGGCATACCGATTGCGGTGCAGTGACGAGCGCATGTCAATTACGCCTAGAACATAAGCAAGTGGCTGACGTGAAGGAAATGCCACATATTCAATATGTGCTTGGGCCTTTAATGCATTCGGTTGATAGTGTGTATGACATTATGCAGCCACGTGAACTCAGCAAAGCCTTTGTAAATCAGGTGACTGCCATGAATGTTCACTACAATATTCAATACATCATTAGCCATAGTAGCGTTTTAAAAGATATGGTTGAGCGAGGTGAGATTACAATTGTAGGCGCAATTTATGATGTAAAAACAGGACATGTTCAGTTCCTTGATGGATAGAATTTTTAGTTAAAAAAAGCGCCTTAAGTGAGGCGCTTTTTAAATTCTAAACTATATTTTTAGCCAGAAATTACCAGTGTTCACCTGGGAAAATTCGTGCATATGCTTTTTGTGCCCAGTTCAATTTCTCGGTTTCTTGACCTTTTGCTGCATCCGAACTTGGGAATAAGCGAAAGCCAATCGACATAAACATATTGTTGATGCTCGGTGCGACAGAATAAGTCATTGAAGCTAAACGGCCCAAGTTGGTCGCCATACGTTTTGGACGTTTCACAATTGCATAAGCAATTAAGTCAGCAGCCTGCTCAGGTGAAAGTGTTGGTACATATTTATAAATTTTAGTTGGTGCAATCATTGGGGTACGAACCAATGGCATATAGATTGAAGTAATTGCGATTTTATGTGCATGAACTTCGGCCGATAGACAGCGGCTAAATGCATCGAGAGCAGCTTTAGATGCTACATAGGCAGAGAAGCGAGTCGCATTTGCTAACACACCAATCGAGCTAATATTAATAATTTGCCCATCTTGACGTTGAATCATGTGAGGCAAAATATTGAGAACTAAGCGCACTGCGCCAAAATAATTTAACTGCATCGTGCGTTCAAAGTCATGGAAACGGTCATAAGACTCATGTACGGCACGGCGAATAGAACGACCTGCGTTATTAATTAAAATATCAATGTGATCAACCGTCGCTAAAATTTCTTTAGACACTTGATCAATCATATCCATATCGTTGAGATCACATGGGAAAATTGATGCTTTACCACCACGACTTTCGATATCTGCTTTCACTTCTTCCAAAGTTTCTTCAGTACGTGCAACTAGTAAGACATGAGCACCTGCATCAGCAAGTTTGTTTGAAATGGTTAAACCGATTCCGCTTGAGGCGCCTGTCACTAAAATGACTTTATCTTGTACCTTTTCCTGGAACAGAGCTTCTAATTTTTTATTCACAGCATTTTACCTAAGTAGGGGCAGGGACTATTTATTCCGGTATGTAATTTTTATTTTTTACAACCGTAGGTTCATCCAGATGAACTCATAAATATTGCTCTTATCTTAATAGATGTTTAAAAATTGTCTAGTCTGTAAATATATGAAATTTAACAATTTATTTAGAGTAAAAACTCTAAAATAGTATCTTAATCCATTAATTGATTGTAGTGGTATAGTGCGTAAAAAAGAAAAAAGCCTCTATTTCCAGAGGCTTGTTGAGTAGTTTAAAAATTACACAGCTGAAAGCGCTTGTTCTAAATCGGCGATTAAGTCATCTATATGCTCAATTCCAATCGAAAGACGAACCATATCTTTACTCACACCCGCAGCTTTAAGCTCTTGTTCATTGAGCTGGCGATGAGTTGTTGTTGCAGGGTGGCAAGCTAAACTTTTTGCATCGCCAATATTTACGAGACGAGTAAAAAGTTGTAGTGCATCGATGAAGCGAGTACCGCCTTCGAGACCATCTTGCACACCAAAAGATAAAATTGCAGAAGGTTTACCTTTTACATACTTCTGAGCCAATTGGTGCTGTGGATGATCTGTGAGGCCTGCATAATTCACCCATTTTACTTTAGGGTGATTTTTTAGATATTCCGCAATTTTTTGGGCATTTTCAGTATGGCGTTCCATCCGAAGGTTCAACGTTTCTAAACCTTGTAAAATTAAAAATACACTTAATGGGCTAATTGCTGCACCTGTATTGCGTAATGGAACGACGCGTGCACGGGCAATATAAGCAACCTCACCTAATGCTTCGACATAATTAACACCATGATAACTCGGGTCTGGTGTGTTCAAAACTTTAAAACGTTCCGGATATTTACCCCAAGGGAATTTACCGCTATCTACAATCGCGCCGCCAATACTATTGCCATGACCACCGATATATTTTGTAAGAGAGTGAATGACAATATCAGCACCATATTCAAAAGGTTTTAATAAGGCAGGGGTGGCAACGGTATTATCTACAACGACTGGAACACCATATTCATGGGCAATTTTCGCAATGGCCTCTAGATCGATAATATTCCCAAGCGGATTTCCAATTGACTCAACAAAAACAAGCTTAGTTTTATCATCAATTAAGTTACGCAAGCTTTCAGGCTTTTGGTAATCAAAAAATCGGACCTCAATTCCTTGTTTCGGTAAGGTGTGAGCAAATAAGTTATAGGTTCCACCATATAAGGTTGAGACAGAAGCAATATTGTCTCCCGCTTCAGTAATCGTCTGAATAGCATAGGTGATTGCTGCCATGCCAGATGCTAAAGCTAGAGCGCCAATTCCGCCTTCTAGTGCTGCAAGACGTTGCTCAAGCACAGAGGTGGTTGGGTTCATAATACGGGTATAAATATTACCCTGAACTTTTAAATCGAAGAGATCGGCACCGTGTTGGGTATTATCAAATGCATAAGAAGTGGTTTGGTAAATAGGGACTGCAACAGCTTTTGTGGTCGCTTCGGGTGAATAGCCAGCATGAATTGCTAAGGTTTCATCTTTATAAGTCATGATTACTTCATCTTCGTGAGTTAAATATTGAGCGAGTCTAGCCTAAAACGCATAGAGAAAATTGCTGAAATTCTGGTTTGTTTTGCTTTTTTAGGAATAAAGATAGAAAAATATACGCTGAAATGCTGTATAAATCTTATACATAAACATTTTGCAACTTATTGAAAAAGAAAATTGTTTGATAAATCCGTACGATGGAAATCATAACTTCAAGTCAAAGAGGTTTTCAGCGTATAATACGCGCGATTATTTATCGCTTATTGCGATGTACTGGTTTTTCAATTGAGGAGTCCTGCGTGGCCCAATATATTTATACGATGAACCGAGTGTCTAAAATGGTTCCGCCAAAGCGCGAAATCTTAAAAGACATCTCTTTATCATTTTTCCCGGGTGCCAAAATTGGTGTGCTCGGTTTGAACGGTGCAGGTAAATCTACCTTGCTTCGTATTATGGCGGGCGTAGATAAAGATTTCTCTGGTGAGGCTCGTGCACAACCTGGAATTAAAATCGGCTATTTAGAGCAAGAACCACCGCTTGATCCAACTAAAGACGTTCGTGGTAACGTTGAAGATGGCGTGCGTGAGGCTTTGGATGCTTTAGCTCGTCTTGATCAAGTTTTTGCTGAATATGCTGAGCCTGATGCAGATTTTGATGCACTTGCAAAAGAGCAGGAAAAATTAGAGTCAATTATTCATGCTTGGGATGCACATAACCTAAACAACCAGCTTGAAATTGCTGCGGATGCATTGAATCTTCCAGCTTGGGATGCAGACGTATCATTACTTTCTGGTGGTGAGCGCCGTCGTGTTGCACTTTGCCGTTTATTGCTCTCGAAACCAGATATGTTACTTCTGGACGAACCGACGAACCATTTGGATGCAGAATCTGTAACTTGGTTAGAACGTTTCTTGAAGGATTTCCCTGGCACTATCGTTGCGATTACGCATGACCGTTATTTCTTGGATAACGTGGCTGAGTGGATTCTTGAACTTGACCGTGGTATGGGGATTCCTTATCAAGGGAACTATTCTTCTTGGTTGGAACAAAAGAATGCTCGTTTAGAGCAGGAAAATAAACAAGAAGAATCTTTTGCTAAAGCATTGAAAAAAGAACTTGAATGGGTTCGTTCAAATGCTAAAGGTCAGCAAAAGAAAAATAAAGCGCGTATGGAACGTTTTGAAGAGCTTAACTCTAAAGAATTCCAGCAACGTAATGAAACGTCTGAAATCTATATTCCACCTGGTCCACGTTTGGGTAACAAAGTTGTGGAAGTGGAAGGCATCAGTAAATCATTTGACGGCCGCTTACTGTACCAAAACTTAAGCTTTACTGTACCGCCAACAGCGATTGTTGGTATCGTTGGTCCGAACGGTGCAGGTAAAACGACTTTATTCCGTATGATGACCGGCGAACAGCAACCTGATACAGGTACTGTGACCTTAGGTGAGTCAGTTAAAGTTGCTTATGTTGGTCAGATCCGTGACACTTTAGATAATAATAAAACTGTTTGGGAAGAAGTTTCTGGCGGTTTAGATATCTTAAAAATCGGTGATTACGAAATCGCGTCACGTGCTTATATCGGCCGTTTTAACTTTAAAGGTCAAGATCAGCAAAAACGTGTAGGCGAATTGTCTGGTGGTGAGCGTAACCGTTTACAACTGGCGAAGATCTTACAGTTAGGTGCAAACGTTATCTTACTGGATGAGCCATCAAACGACTTGGATATTGAAACTTTACGTGCGCTTGAGGATGCAATTCTTGTATTCCCAGGTACGGTAATGGTGGTATCGCATGACCGTTGGTTCCTTGACCGTATTGCGACACATATCTTGTCATTTGAAAATGAGCAGCCAGAATTCTATGCAGGTAACTATGCAGAATACGAAGCATATCGCCAGTCACGTTTAGGTGATGACGCTGCTCAAAAACGTACGAAATACAAAAAAATTAGCGGTTAATCTCTGTTAATTTAAAAAACCAGCCTCAGGGCTGGTTTTTTGTTTTATATCTTTATAGAGTTTATTTATTAAAATCACCATGTAAATCTGACCATATTAAAGATGGTGCAATAACAATGACATCAAAGGTCATTGCTAATGGATATAAAACTTTACGAGTAACACGTTTAAATGGGTGCTTTGTGGTGGTTTCAATTTTTTCTTGTAATTCAATTGAGTAAGGGGTTGGGATTTGTTGTTGAATCTTTTGATTATCTGCTTTTTGATAAATCTGTCCTTTAAAGCGGATTATGGTGAAAGGATAAAAAACTTGTTGTTGATTTTCCATAGCCATGAATTGATTTTTAAAACCTAACGTCTTTAAAAGTTCTTTTTGTTTTTCATCTATTTTAGACATAGGGATATTATAACGAATCGTTATTTCTCCATGGAAATGGGTGGAATCATCCATCTCAAGTATAAGAGGTGATGGTGTTTTTATTGTTCTCTGTTCTGCTGGAATGCTTTTGATAATATTTAGAAGGTTTGAACTACCATCTGTCATTAAATAATTATAGTCTTGACCTATAAATACGAGTCCTTGTTCTTGCTGATTTTTAACTGCCTGACCTAGCGCAATAATTTGATCTTTTTTTAAAGTATTTGTTTGAACTTGAGTTGTTTCATCAGGTAAAGCCGATGATAGTATTGAAGTAGCACAGCCCGTTAAGCCAAGGCAAATGGTTAATATAGAAGCAGAAAAAAGTTTATACATAATCGTTACTCAAGAAGAAATTATTTTTGTCCCAAATAAGGTGTGATGGGTTCTAAATTAAAAAAATGGAAGAATTGACGAATCAGCCTTTTGTAATTTTATTACATAGCTCGTGCCTGTTATAGTGGCTTGGTTCAACTTTTAGCTTAATGGTGTGCTGTTGCCACGTTCTGCGATTTTTATGTCAGTCTTGTTTTGTTTGCTCATATTTCAGAGTTTATGGAATGTGGCAGCGGCATTTTGCATGCATGAAAATCAGGAAAAAGCATTGCATCATTTCGGACATCATGCGGCTTTGAATGTATATCAATCTTCACATCAAGCTCATACTGAACAGACGAGTATAGTAGAAAATTCTCATAAGGCTCCTTTGAACTTGCAAGATCATCATGATCATTTACCTTCATGTTTTCATATAGTAATGACTGAAATTGCAAAACAAGCCGAGGTGCCTGTTGTACATATACAAGTATTAACGCCAATTTATTACTGGTCTAATTCTTACCAGTCACCACATCTTACTGCTTTAAAACCTCCTCCTGTTTTAACCCCGCTATAGGTGGGGTAGCCAAAAAAAGCCCACCGCATCTCTTATTTATTGCGGGGCAAAACATGTCTTCTATTTTTTCAAATCGAGTGAGTTTTACTTCTCACTTAGAGAGTAACGTTAAGATAACGTTAAAAAAAGTTTTAACCATCTCAAGCCTATCTATTGCCATGCTATTGGCTGGGCAAGTAACGATGGCTCAGTCTGATATTCAACAAGAACGTTATATTCAAAAAGCTGCCTTTACTTTTGAGCAAGCTTTAGAGCAGGTACAAAAATATCAAAGTCAGCAAGGTGTTTGGCAAGCACAGCAGCAAATGGCTGAGACTAATTTAAAGCAAAGTCGTTTATGGGCTAACCCAAGTCTTTCCATTGAGCAAACAGGTTTTCAGAGCGATCAAGAAAAAGAACTCGCAATTGGAATCTCTCAACCTTTGGATATCTTTGGGCAGCGTAAGGCTGCGCAAAATTTGGCAAAAGTGGAAATATCAAAAATTGATTTGGCGGAACAGCGTTATAAGGCTGAGCTTGATTTAATTGTTAAATATTTCTGGTCACAAGTTGCATTACTTGAGCTTGAAAAGTCTCTTATTGCAGAGCAGCTATCCGTCAGCCAAGAAAATTTACTTGCATCTGAAAAACGTTATCAGGCAGGCAGTATTGCTCAGGTTGATGTAGACCGAGTACGTATGAATCACTTGGAAAATCAGCGTTTATATCAACAAGTCAGTTTAAAACTAAATGTTGCGAAGCAACAACTGGTGAACTTGTGGGGTGGTGGTTCAAGTCAAGTTCAACTACTCCAACGCCCAAACCAGTTATGGGCACTGGCAGCGAATATAGAACCAAGTCAAGATTCACAAAATAATTTGTTAGAGCGTTCCTTCCAATTAGATTCCCTTGCTCAGCAAGCCAACATTCAACAACTTAAAGCAAAAGCTAAACCATTACCTACGGTAACTTTAGGTGTGAATAACACTCGATCACCTGAACAAAGTACCGATAACCAAATTCGTTTAGGCGTCGCAATTCCTTTAAATCTTTTTAACCGACAGCAGTATGGAATCAAGATTGCTCAAGCCAAGCAAGAGTTATCTCAACGCCAGCAAAGCTTTTATCAAAAGCAAAATCAGATTGATATTGAAGCCCTAATGTCTGAATTGAAAGGCTTGCAAATGCAGTTTAAACAATTGAGTGATCAACAAGTTCCTCTTGCCATTCAAGTTCAGCAAAAAACATTACAAGGTTTCCGTTTAGGTAAATTCGCCGTAACCGATGTTCAGCAAGCCACCATGCAATTGCAAGATGTTCGGTTACGTAAAGTCGAGCTATTAAAACAGGCTTGGCAAAATTCAATTGAAATTCAAAGTTTGCGTCTAGGGTTAGAGCCAGAGCAAATCATGGCCAAAGATGCCTTAATGCAATTGAATCAACGTGTTTGGCAACAAAGTCAAACATTCCCAACTCAGGCAGGAGAATAAAAATGTCGGTAAATTTAAAGAAAAATTCTCAGTGGCTTTGGGTGGGAGTGATTGCTGCAATCACTGCAATATTAATCGGTTTGCTCGTTTTAAATTCAAAAAATAAACCTGCCTCTTCTGAAGCCTCAGAAGAGCATGAGCATGCTGAAGAAGAGGGTGAAGGACATAATAACGAGGGTGAAAAACCATTGATGCTCTCTGCTCAACAAATGCAGGAACAAAATTTAAAAATTGAACAGGCTGAATTAGGTGAAGTTGCTCAGCTTCAAACTTATCCAGCCAAGCTAGTTGTCAATACAGACCGTCAAGCTCATGTTTCGCCAAGTTTTAGTGGACATGTAGAAGCAGTGTATGTAGAGCTTGGACAACAGGTTAAAAAAGGTCAGGCCCTTGCAAGCTTATTGGTACCAGATTTAGTCGATCAGCAAGCCAATTTACAAATTGCACAGTCTAATCTTGATTTAATGCGTCAGGACTATGAGCGTGAACGCAGTTTATGGTCACAAGGAATCTCTGCCAAGCAAGATTATCAACGAGCTTATAACGCTTATCAGCAAGCCCAAATTCAAGTTAAAGCAGCTCGTTCACGCTTGAGTGCATTTGGCGCAGGTTCGGTCTCAGGGGGACGCTACACCTTAACAGCTCCAATTGCTGGCATGGTCAGTAATAAAGATATTGTGGTGGGTGAAAACGTACAGCTAGCAGATCAGCTTTTTATTATTAATCAGCTTGATCAGTTGTGGCTGGAGTTCATTTTACCAAGCACTGGTAATGTGAATGTGCAGCCTAACCAGCAGGTTGAATTTAAATCTTTGCAAACTGGGAATGTATTTACTGCACAGGTTCAAAGCTTAACAACTGAAGCTGATGCTCAAACGGGGCGTTTGCAAGTTCGTGCGAAAGTTTTGGCTATTAACAGTGAATTACGTCCAAACCTTATGGTGAACGTTGAGCTAAATTCAGGCTTAACGCAAAAAGTAATACGTGTAAAAGCACAAGCGATCCAGCAAGTTGAAGGTAAAGACGTTATCTTTACGCCAAAAATGGTCAAAACAGGCTTTGAGTTTGAACCGGTCACATTACAGTTGGGACAACGTTCTACAGATGGTCAATGGGTCGAGGTTGTAAAAGGTATTAATCCAAGCCAGCGCTATGTTGCAGAAGGCAGCTTCTTGCTGAAATCCGAATTGGAAAAAGGAGAGGCGGAGCATGGACATTAATAAACCTGAGCTGCCCAAACCCGAAGGACTGTTTGACAGAATTATTCAGTTTGCTATTCAAAATGCCATTTGGGTCATGCTCTTTGTACTGACATGGATTGGCGTTGGAATATGGAGTTATCAAAAGCTTCCTATTGATGCCGTTCCAGACATTACCAATACGCAGGTCCAGATTAATACTCAAGCGAATGGATATACCGCTTTAGAGGTTGAACAGCGGATTACCTATCCGATTGAAAATGCGATGGCCGGAATTCCTAATTTGGAACAGACCCGTTCGATTTCCCGTTATGGGCTTTCTCAAGTCACCATTATTTTTAAAGACGGAACTGATATTTATTGGGCAAGACAACTGATTAATCAGAGGTTACAAGAGGCAGATGGACAGCTACCCGAAACGGTTGATCCAGTCATGTCTCCTGTTTCAACTGGACTGGGTGAAATTTACCAATGGGTTGTAAAAGCAAAAGCTGGTGCTAAAAAAGCAGATGGCACTGCTTATACAGCTATGGACTTGCGTGAAATTCAGGACTGGATTGTGCGTCCTCAATTGCAGCGGGTGAAAGGCGTAGCCGAAATTAACAGTATTGGTGGCTACAATAAAACCTATATTGTTTCTCCTGATTTAAAACGTTTGCAGCAGCTGCAAATTTCAATTAATGAATTTCAGACTGCTTTGCAAGAAAACAATGAAAACCGTGGTGCGGGATTTATTGAAGAAAACGGAGAGCAGCTCACTGTTCGTGTTCCGGGCATGTTAAGTAATGTTGAGGATATTCAAAACATTACTGTAAGCACCAAAAATAGTTTACCAATTCGTGTGGCAGATGTGGCGAATGTCTCTATTGGACATGATTTAAGAACAGGTGCCGCAACTTACAATGGTGAAGAAACTGTTCTTGGCATAGCCATGATGATGATGGGAGAAAACAGCCGTACAGTTGCTCAGGCCGTTGATAGCAAAGTTAAGGAAATTCAATCTACTTTACCCAAAGGGGTAGAATTAGAAACGGTTTATGATCGAACGATTCTAGTGAATAAAGCAATTGCCACAGTACAGAAGAACCTTGTAGAAGGGGCAATTCTGGTTATTGTGATTTTATTTATTTTTCTAGGAAATTTCCGAGCCGCTTTAATTACTGCCTGTGTTATTCCCCTTTCAATGTTATTTACTCTTGCTGGTATGGCTGAGCAAAATATTAGTGCCAACTTGATGAGCCTAGGAGCGCTTGATTTCGGGATTATTGTAGATGGGGCAGTTGTTATTGTAGAGAACTGTATTCGGCGTCTAGCAGAAGCACAGCATGCTTTACATCGACCTCTTAAGCGAACTGAGCGATTCAAAGAAGTTTTTCTTGCAGCGAAACAAGCCCGTCGACCGCTTATTTTCGGGCAAATGATTATTTTAGTGGTCTATTTACCTATTTTTGCCTTATCTGGCGTTGAAGCGAAAATGTTCCATCCAATGGCAATGACTGTGGTCATGGCGTTATTGGGTGCCATGATTCTTTCTGTGTCATTTGTACCTGCGGCAGTTGCTCTTTTTGTTACGGGTGAAGTGAAAGAAAAAGAAACACGTTGGATGCAAGCTTTAAAGCAGAAATATCGAGATATTCTTGATCTGGCTTATCAACTTAAGATCGTTGTTCTGAGCTTTGCATTGAGTATTTTAGTGCTCACAGGCGTGTTAGCGACCCAAATGGGTAGTGAATTTGCTCCGCAACTCAGTGAAGGTGATTTCGCGTTACAGCAAATGCGCTCACCTAGTACTGGACTCGAGCAATCACTGCGAATGCAAGAAAATACTGAAAAGCTCATTTTGAAGAATTTTCCAGAGGTAACGGCTGTTTTTGCACGAACAGGAACGGCTGAGGTCGCAACTGACGTGATGCCACCTAATATCTCTGATGCGGTCATTTTGCTTAAACCTCATGATCAATGGCCAAACTCTAAAGAGACGCTAGATGAGCTGCGTTCGCGTATGCAAGCTTTCTTGGCGACATTACCGGGCAATAACAGCGAATTTTCTCAACCAATTGAACTACGTTTTAATGAACTGATTTCGGGCATTCGTAGTGATATCGGCGTCAAGATTTTTGGTGATGATATGCAAGTGCTTAATGAACAGGCTCAGACATTGGTCCAAAAGATACAGACAATTTCTGGCGCTACGGCTGTTAAGGTAGAACAAACGAGCGGTTTACCAGTGTTGAGTGTCGAAATTAACCGTCCATTGGCTGCGCAATACGGATTATCTGCCAAAGCCATTCAAGACACTGTGGCGGCAAGTGTTGGCGGACAAAATGTAGGGCAGATTTTACAGGGTGATCGACGATTCGATTTTGAAATTCGCTTAGAGGATCAGCAACGGACCATTCAAAACTTAGCCCAACTTCCGATTCAGCTACCAAATGGCGGTCTAATCCAACTTCAAGATGTCGCTAAAGTTGAGCGTACTTCAGGCTTAAATCAGGTAGGACGTGAAAATGGTAAGCGGCGTGTCATTATTACCGCTAACGTAGAAGGGCGTGATTTAGGTTCATTTGTTCAAGAGTTAAGAACAACTCTGGCAAAAGAACAGTTGCCAGCGGGTTACTGGTTGGAATATGGCGGTCAGTTTGAAAATCTAGCCTCTGCTGCCGCACGAATGAAAATAGTTGTTCCATTAGCGCTTGCTATGATTTTCATATTACTCATGGCCGTATTCCATAATATTAAAGAAAGCTTATTGGTATTTAGCGGTGTTCCGTTTGCTTTGTCGGGTGGGCTTATTGCACTTTGGCTGAGAGATATTCCACTTTCAATGTCGGCGGGTGTCGGGTTTATTGCCTTGTCGGGTGTTGCTGTTCTAAATGGTCTGGTGATGCTGAGCTTTATTAAAGAGCTTAGAGAAAACTTTGATATTCAAACTGCAACTTGGAATGGGGCGATCTTACGCTTAAGACCTGTACTCATGACGGCTTGTGTTGCTTCACTCGGTTTTATTCCCATGGCTTTGGCAACTGGAACTGGTGCAGAAGTTCAGCGACCTTTGGCAACGGTTGTCATTGGTGGCATTATTTCATCTACGATATTAACTTTGGTTTTATTACCAGTCATTTATCGGTGGATGAATGAAAGCAAGGCGAAAAGCGCTGAGCATTCATAATGTCATCGATTTGAGATATCTTTTTTGATTACAGAATCTGAGTCAAAAAAGTGTTTGAAAAAGGTAAAAGTAATGATGCATTCATTGTTACTTTTACCTCATCATAAAGATAAATAATAAGGAGTCCGCAACATGGGTGGACAACACGATCATAGTCATGCCGTAGTGACTGAAGGTAACGCTAAGAAACTAACGATTGCTTTAGCTCTTACTACAACGTTTTTAATTGTTGAGGTCATTGCAGGCTTAATCACACAAAGTCTGGCATTGCTCTCTGACGCTGCGCATATGTTTACAGATGCAGCTGCTTTAGCAATTGCTTTAGTTGCCATTCAAATTTCAAAACGTCCAGCCGATAATAAACGTACTTTTGGCTATCAGCGCTTTGAAATTCTGGCTGCTTTATTTAATGCGCTCATGCTTTTTGTGGTGGCAGTTTATATTTTATATGAGGCCTATATCCGCTTCTCTAAACCACCTGAGATCCAGAGCGTGGGTATGCTCATTGTGGCGACCATTGGTTTGATGATTAATCTCATCTCAATGAAAATTCTAATGTCGAATGCCGACTCTAGCCTAAATGTTAAAGGTGCCTATTTAGAAGTTCTAAGCGATGCACTAGGTTCGGTTGGCGTTATTATTGGTGCAATTGTTATCTACTTCACCAACTGGTATTGGATTGACACGCTGATTGCTGTACTCATTGGTTTTTGGGTGTTACCGCGTACATGGATTTTGCTTAAACAGAGCATTAATATTTTGCTCGAAGGGGTACCAGAAGAAGTGGATATTGAGAAGTTGCGTACAGATCTGCTTTCTTTAAATGGTGTGGAAAGTATTCACCAACTTAAAGTATGGGCAATTACGTCTAAAAATATTCATTTAACGGTGCACTTATTTGCGCCTCAAGCGGACCGTACCAAGTTGTATCAAGATGCAGTTGAAATGCTTTCTCACGAACATGGGATTGCTGAGGTTACTTTGCAAATTGAAGATGATGCAGAAATTAATTGTCAACACACCGCCCAGCATGTTCCACATGAACATGCTGAGGAAAAACATTCACATCAGCATTAAAATGATGTGAATAATGCATTAGATTTCCCACTCATTATTGCAGTCACGGCATTTCCAATGTTTTTGTGACTGCATAAATGCTTGCATAGACAGTTTAAAGTCTGGCAAATCACGCCAGAACATAAAACCTGCCCCTACAGCCACAACAAAAACAACGACTGTTGCAATTTGAAGAGAGCTGCCTGCACCATTGCCAAAAATCCACATAAAAATGCTAATAACAACCAAGAGTAAAAGAATGAAAATTGCAGGAATTAAGATAACAAGGCTTTTAGGAACTGCTGGTTTTACGCTGTTAATTCCTTGGCTTACAGGCATAATTTTAACACTTTGACATTGAGGGCAACGGTATTGCATAGGAACTCCACATTCAGTTTGAATCTATTCTAACGGAAATGTCGAAAAAGAAAAAAATTTGTAAGATATCGATGAAGTACTTTGAATGAGCAAAAAAATAATTTTGAATAAACAAGGAAATACAAAAAACAGATGATTTATAAGTACACATAAAAATTAAAATAATAGTGTAGAGCGTGCTAATCTACAGAAAAATGAAGTGTAATTAGCACTATAAATGAGCTTAAATACTCGTAAATAGGACGTGGAATAAATATAAAAAGGAGATAGGGACTTGGGTCAACAAGATGACAATGAGTCGAAGCCTACAACGACAGCATCAGTTGTAGCCACCCCAGATACTACAAAACCGTCATTATCTCGTCGATTACTGCATAAGACATTGCAACATGCCCAAGATGCGGTCGGGTTCGCTAGTGATACGACACGTAATATTGCAGGGGTCGCGGATGCTGCATTAGATGCGCTCGACCAAGTGACCACTCACACCAGACGTGGAGTTGTCGGAATGACAAATCTGGCAGCAGGCACTGTACGAGATATGGTGTCTGAAACCAGTGAAACTGCACGTCAAGTCGCATTGATCATGGCACGTACATTTTTGGGGAAGAGCACCTTAACGCTGTATTTACCGGAAATGCTATTAAATAATCAAATTCGTAAGCGCATCGACCGTTCTGAAATTGATGATATTAAAATCAAGTGTGGCAATGATAGTTTTCAAGTCGAGATCGATGGGCATTACCATCGCTTCATGTATCGTTTAAGTTTAGATTTTAAGGTTTTGGAATGTCGTATTGGGCAAGAAAAGTTTTTGCGCCTACGACAAATGGATGAAAGTCTCGATGTTCAGATACGGCATGGGGGAACCCTGTCAAATTGGGCTGTGCGCCGTATTGGTCGAGTTGGTTTTGAAGTCGTGAATATGTTGCCGATTCCATCACTTATTAATCATTTGATTGGCGATATTCCGGGCATCCAACGCGATGGTCACCGTATGTGGTTTATTGACCTAGAGCAAGCAGGATTTATTGACTTTATTAATAACCGTTCATGGATGGTTGAAAAGCTTCTGAGTTTGACTGATTTTAGTATTTTACCGGGTTTAAATATTTTGAGAGAAAGCCGAGAGTTGGTCCAGCAATTGGTAGATCAATTTGAAATTAGAGGACTACGAGTACAGTCGGGTCGCCTTGAAGTACAAGTGGGAATTGCGAGCTAACAGAGTATAGAAAAAGCTAGTCATTGATTGGCTTTTCTTTTTTTAGGCAAGAAAAAAGCCACTGACATTATGCAGTGGCTTTTTAGAATTTGGCGTCCCTACGGGGATTCGAACCCCGGTTACCGCCGTGAAAGGGCGATGTCCTAGGCCTCTAGACGATAGGGACATATGTGAGGCATACATCTGAAAAAATTACTGGCGTCCCTACGGGGATTCGAACCCCGGTTACCGCCGTGAAAGGGCGATGTCCTAGGCCTCTAGACGATAGGGACGTTTCAGAGGTGGGCGTATATTAGGTCGATTTAATAAAACTGTCAAATAGTTTTCTGAAGAAATATTAAAAAAAGCGATCAAGCGATTAAAAATAACCCAAATTGTAGAAAATATATACATTTAGCCATCATTTTTCTGAAAAGGTTCAATAATTGCCTTTATAACAGAGGGGTGTTGTAAATATCCTAAAATCTCATGTGGCTGGTTGGCAAAGGTAAAAATTTTCTGATTAATAATAGGTGGATCAAAGTTAAAAGGAGCTTCACATAATGGAAATGCAGTCAAAAAATCATCTTGAGAGTAGAAATTAAACCATTCACCGTCAATATGGGGTGGTCTGACAATTGGACTCGGGAGCTTACTTTGAATGACGCGAAAAGATAAAGGGGATGCTAAAGTTATAAATCGTTTAACTGAAAATTGATAAGAAGGGTCTGAAAGTAGCCGATAAGCAATGACTGAACCGAGGGAGTGCGCAACGACAATATAATCTTCCTCTTCTCGTATTTTCTTTAAAATTCGTTGATTTACTTCTTGCATAAATTCAGGATTAGATAAGTACATATAAGTTTCAATCAGAAACTGCTGTATCAAACTCTCATGCAATTTTGGAAAGTTGTTTAAAAGAACAACCAATTCTTTAAGTACTCGATCCTTTACTAGCTGAGAGGTGAGATAGAGTCGTTCTGAAAAGCTTTTTTCAGCTTGATCCGCTGATGGCGACAATAAAGGAATAAATGGAGTGTGTTCTTTGGTTGGGGGATTATTCTCATGTAAATGAATAGGTAAATAATTATTTAAAAATGTTTTAGGTAACAAGGTTGTAAGATCTAATTGATTACTTAATTGATATTTATTCATCAAATCGCCATAAAATGGCATATGAATATGAAGATCGCGTACATTAACTTTGCAAGGCATCTGTTTTAGGCCGAGTTTAAACACTCTTAACCAATGCTCTTTTAAGCGATGTGATGTGTAATTCTGTTGATTCATCCCGTGGATAAATATAATTTTCATTCTATACAAGGAATTGTTTTTAATATAAATTTTAATCTACAACGGTAAGTTATATAAAACCAGTGTGTAGACAAAAAAAAGTGTAGCTTTTTGCTACACTTTCATTGAATAAGGGTGGTTTAGACTTTATTGCGGTAAAAAATAAAATAGCTGACATAACATAAAGCTGTAAAAATAAGGCAGCCTACAAAACCAGCACGCATTTCAGGGTCTGCTGCCATACTCAAACACGTAATAAAGCAGAAAATAAAACCTAAAATCGGGACGATAGGGAATAATGGAGCAGCATATTGTAAGTCTTTAACTGTATGGCCAGATTTGTACCATTGGCGACGGAAATTAAATTGACTTAAACAAATGCTCATCCAGACAATAACCATAGTAAATGCTGCAACGCCAAGCAGATTTTTAAAAATAGTCTCTGGGGCAAACTGCTCTGATAACAAGCCTGGAATTGCTCCAAACATTGTTACAACTAGGGCAACAATAGGTGTTCCACTTTTTGAGAGTGTAGCAAATACGCCAGGTAGTAATTTTTGTTCCGACAGTGACCACATCATACGTGAAGCGGCGTAAAGTCCTGAGTTTGCTGCCGAAAGCAGAGCTGTAATAATTACAAACCTAATAATGTCATCCGCATATGGAATGCCAATATAATTAAATACTGTAACGAATGGACTGCTACTAACGCCTTCACTGCCTAAGCCCGCAAGCTGGAAAGGAAGTAAAGCACTAATAACAATAATGGTCCCTACAAAGAAAATAAGAAGACGCCAAATTGCAGCATTAATTGCTTTGGGTACATTTTGAGCGGGATCTTTGGTTTCACCTGCTGCAACACCAATTAATTCAGTGCCTGAGAAAGCAAAGTTAACAATTAGCATGGTGGTAAAAATAGGAATTAAACCATGTGGGAACCAGCCTTGAGCTGTAAGATTGCTAAATAGCGGTGCAGTTTGGCTACCATTAAAAGGAATTAAACCAAAAATCGCTAATAGGCCCAGCACAATAAAAGCAATAACGGTAATCACTTTAATAAGAGCTAGCCAAAATTCAGACTCAGCAAAAATGCGAGTTGAACTAATATTTAAACCAAAAATAGTGATTGCAAAAACAATTGTCCAGATCCACATTGAAATATGTGGGAACCATTCCTGCATGAGTAATGCTGCAGCTGTAAATTCAGTTCCAAGCGTTGCAGTCCATGTCAACCAGTACATCCAAGAAATCATGTAGCCTGTACTAGGACTAATATATTTTTTGGCGTAGGCACCGAAAGAGCCTGAAACAGGCATGTGTACGGCAAGTTCTCCTAGGCAGAGCATGACCATGTAAGCGATCGCGCCACCAAGAATGTAGGCAATAATTGCGCCAATAGCTCCAGTTTGTGAAATGACTTCCCCTGAACCTAAAAATAAACCAGTTCCGATTGCCCCGCCTAGTGATAGCATAACAAGATGGCGAGTACTCATGGCTCTTTTTAAAGGTGCAGTACTGTTCTGATGCTGATGAGCATCTAGTTGATTGTCAGATGGCTGCATATTACACATTGAGAGAATTAAGAAAGACGCTATTTTAGATAAAATAGACAAATGTGCAATCTAGAAAGAGATAAAGAATAAACAGTAAGGTGACGATAGAGTCTTTTAATAATTTTTAAAGCAGAATTTGGCGTCCCTACGGGGATTCGAACCCCGGTTACCGCCGTGAAAGGGCGATGTCCTAGGCCTCTAGACGATAGGGACTTGATGAGGCAAACACAAAGGAGCGTGGTGGAGTCAAGCGGGATCGAACCGCTGACCTCTACAATGCCATTGTAGCGCTCTACCAACTGAGCTATGACCCCAGTTTGTGTGAGCGCAATACTAGGGTGAATGCGCTCACACGTCAACAAAAAAATGAATTAAGCTTCGCTAGTTGCTTCATTTTTCGGCAATTTTAAGCTCTCATTGAGTTTTTCCCAATTTTTAACTTCTTTTTTGCTTGGTCCACCCACAATTTCTAAAGCGCGTCGTAAACGAGCGAAAGTTAAATCAGGTCCAAGAGTGACCATCGACTGCATTACTGGTGTTGAGCTGGTTGAACCCGCAATTGCGATAAAGAATGCTGGCATAAAATCACGTAATTTAATGTCCATCTGGTTCGCAAGGTCCATTAGGGTTTGGCTAACAGTGTCATTATTCCAAGTGAACTGGCCTTCAAGACGCCAAATTGCAAATTGTAAACTTTGGCGAACTTGCTCTTGAGTCAATTTTTTACTTTCAAACATTTCCGCGGTAATTTGTGGCATATGATTAAAATAGAAACCAGCCCAATTTACAGCTTCTGAAAGTAAGTTAATACGTGGTTGAATGGCAGCTGCAATATCTTCTAAAGTGCTTCGATCACTCTTCCATGTGAGTAAACGATCTAACAATTGGCCTGGAGTTAATCCTTTGATCCATTGACCATTAAGCCAATTTAATTTTTCAACATCAAAAATCGGACCGCCGAGTGAAACACGTTGAATATCAAAGTTATCCATCATGTCTTGTAGCGTGAACACTTCTTTTTCGTCCGGCATTGACCAACCCATACGACCTAAATAATTTAACAAGGCTTCTGGTAAAACGCCGATATCACGGTAGTAGTTGATTGATGTCGGGTTCTTACGCTTAGATAATTTTGATTTATCTGGATTACGTAGCAATGGCATATGGCAGAGTGTTGGCATTTCCCAACCAAAATATTGGTAAAGCAACTGATGTTTTGGTGCAGATGGAAGCCATTCTTCACCGCGTAATACATGAGTGATTTCCATTAAATGGTCATCGACAACATTGGCCAAATGATAAGTTGGTAATCCATCATTTTTAAGAAGAACTTGCATGTCGACTTGAGCCCAAGGAATTTCAACTTCCCCGCGTAATAAGTCATTAAATTTACAAATACCTTCTTCAGGTACTTTCATACGGATGACATGAGGTTCACCCGATTCTAAGCGACGTGTCACTTCTTCTTGAGAAAGTTTTAACCCACGACCATCATATTTTGGTGTTTCACCACGTGCTTGTTGTTCAGCACGCATCTGGTCTAGTTCTTCTGCTGTAGCGAAACAATAAAAAGCATGACCTTTTTCAACAAGTTCTAATGCGTATTGCTTATAAATTCCCATACGTTCAGATTGGCGATACGGTGCATGAGGGCCACCCACATCTGGACCTTCCGACCAATTTAGACCTAACCAACGCAATGAATCCAAAATCATTTTTTCAGACTCAGGAGTAGAGCGAAGCTGATCTGTATCTTCAATCCTTAAAATAAATTCTCCGCCATGTTGTTTCGCAAAACACATATTAAATAAGGCGATGTAGGCTGTGCCGACATGAGGAAAACCTGTAGGGGAAGGTGCAATACGAGTACGAACTTTCATAGCTAATGGGTCAAAATAAAAATTGAAACTATTATAACGAAAAAGCCCAGTATTCTGACGTTTTATTTAACATCAGACTGGGCTAAAGCTGAAACGCTGAGGGGTGTTTCAGAATTTAAGATGCATGCGGCTGGAAGATTGCCTGAACAAAACGTGAAAAACGTTCGTGTTGAGCCGCAAGAAAGTTTTGAGTTGGGGTAACCCGAATTGAATTGAGTACTTTAAGCTCATCATTTGTAGAAGGTAACACGATAGGGTTACGTTTTTGCTGATCTAAAGCTTTTTCAATAAGTGAAGTCTGCTTATCTGCCCCAATTTTATTTGGAGTATCTTTAAGTGCCGCTGCTGCAGAAAACTGTGATGCCAAACCCAGCACCAAACTTAAGCTTAACGCTTTTCCATAATGAATTTTCATTATTAATCATCCCCTTTGTTCATTACATTTCATCTATTTTTTGAGTTTAACGAAATGTAAAATTACGGTAATGCTACGATTTAAACATAAATCTTAATAAAAAAGTGGAACTGTGTCACACTTTTTACAAAAATTATCTATATTTTAATCTAGTCGACCCAAATGTAGGCCATATGTATCCTTTGCGCTTCATTATTTAACAAATTAATGTGTAGATAAAGTGAAGGTCCTCATTAAGTTGTAAGAATAATTACAAAAAATTTCAAAAATGAAATAACTTAGACATCCTTATCTATATATTTTAAAGAGATTAATAAAAAATATATTAATATAAGTAATTGATTGTAAATTATAAAATTAAAAATATAGTAAAACTAAAACCAATGATGGATTTTGTAAATGAAAAAAATATTAATAATGGCTGTAGCTGTGTACTTGGGAATGGCGGTAACAGCAGCTCAGGCTGCTACTTCTTTTTTAAACGTTTCTTATGATCCGACCCGAGAATTTTATCAAGAATATAATCAGGCTTTCGGTAAGTTCTGGAAACAGCGCACAGGGCAGGATGTTGATTTTAAACAGTCGCATGGTGGATCTGGTAAACAAGCTCGGGCAGTGGCCACGGGTCTAGAAGCCGATATTGTAACGTTAGCGTTAGCTAATGATATTGATGAGATTGTGAAAGCTGGTTTTATTCAGCCAAATTGGCAAAAAGAATTTCCAAATAATTCTGCGCCTTATACGTCTACTGTTGTGTTCCTAGTGCGGAAAGGTAATCCCAAAAATATACGTGACTGGAATGATTTAACCAAACCGGGCGTCGAGATTATTACACCCAATCCTAAAACAGGGGGAGCTCCTCGTTGGATTTATTTATCGGCATGGGGTTATGCCTTAAAACAACCGGGCGGAAATGATGCCAAAGCTCGTGAGTTAGTTAAAAAACTTTATCACAATGTAAAAGTACTTGATTCAGGAGCACGCGGTTCGCTAACAACATTTGCCGAACGTGGCATTGGTGATGTTTTATTATCATGGGAAAACGAAGCTTTATTGGCGACTAAAGGACCTGATAAAGATAAATATGAAATCGTTTACCCTTCAGTTTCAATTTTGGCAGAGCCATCAGTCGCAATTGTAGATAAAACCGTAGATAAAGATGGCAACCGAACTTTAGCAAAAGGCTATTTGAACTTTTTATATTCACCGTTAGGGCAAGAGTTGGCGGCTAAACATTATTTCCGACCGCGCAATGCGCAAGTGGCAGCAAAATATGCAGCCCAATTTCCAAAAATTAAATTATTTACCATTAATGATGTGTTCGGTGGTTGGGCGAAAGCTCAGAAAACTCACTTTGCTAATGGAGCTGTCTTTGATCAAATTTATGATGGCAAGCAGTAAATAAAATGATCTAAAAACAATATTCCAAAAAGAAAACTTAGAAGTTAAATATTCATAAAGAAAGCCAGCAAACTTAAAAAAGTGAGCTTGCTTTCTTTTTTTGCTTAAAAAGTGCTAACAAAACGGTTTTATCTATGAAAAATTAATATTTTCCTACAAAAAGCCGTTTGGCGTTGCCCATAAACAAGGTGATAATGTGCAGTTACATTTTCACGCTATGATTTAACACCTATGTCGCATATTTCTGTCTTACTTTCCGAGACCATTGAGAGCTTATTGGCAGATCGCACAACTGGGGTGTATATCGATGCAACCTTTGGACGAGGTGGGCATACCCGTTTATTGCTTTCTAAACTTGATGAAAATGCACGAGTATACGCATTTGATAAAGACCCTCAAGCATTGGAAGTCGCTGCTGCTTTGGCACAAGAAGATTCAAGATTTACCATCATTCATGCCAGTTTTGCTGATATCAAAGAGAAGATGCAGGAAATTGGAGTGGTGAGTGTTGATGGAATTATGGCCGACTTAGGGGTGTCATCTCCTCAACTTGATCAGGCAGAGCGTGGTTTTAGTTTCATGCAAGATGGTCCATTGGACATGCGAATGGATAATTCTAAGGGTTTAACTGCGGCTGAGTGGTTGCTTAAAATTGAAGAAGAACAATTAGCAAATATTATTTATCAATATGGTGAAGAGCGTTATAGTCGACGTATTGCTAAAGCCATTAAACTCGCTGGAAAACTAGAAACGACCGCTCAATTGGCGGAAGTTGTTAAAACCGCTCATCCAAAATGGGAAAAACATAAGCATCCAGCGACACGTGCATTTCAGGCCATTCGCATTGCTATTAATAAAGAGCTAGAAGATATTGAAGTGTTTTTGCCGCAAGCTGTAGACTTACTAAAACCGGAAGGACGTTTGGCTGTTATTAGTTTCCATTCTCTTGAAGACCGACTGATCAAGCAGTTTATTCAAAAAGAATCTACGTTAGCAGAAGATTTCGGTTGGGGAATGCCTGAGCAGCGGGTAGATACAAGAAGATTAAAGAAAATTTCACGGGTTCGTGCGAGTGAAGAAGAAGTAAAAGCGAACCCTCGTTCACGTAGTGCATGGCTTCGGGTTGCTGAACGCTTGGAAGAAAAAGGCGCGTAATGAAAAGCAGTGATGAAATCGCAACCACAGAAAACAAAGTGGTTAAAAAAGTTGTGGTGTATACAGTATTGGTGGCGCTTGTTTTTATAAGTGCCATGATGGTGGTATTTCAAGTATTTGAATATCGTCATGATTATAGAGAGCTTAGCTCTTATATGCGTGAACGTGATGATCTCAATGCTGAATGGGGGCGTTTGCTCATTGAGCAACAAACCTTTGGTGCAACGGCACAGATTGGTACGCGTGCTGTAACTCAGCTACGGATGTTTTCTCCACCGGCTGCAGAAACGGTGGTAATTTCTTTACCAATGACCTCAGAGCAAAATAAGTAAGGCCTTGCTGTATGGTAGATAAGCGAACAAAACAAACACGGAAAAAACAGCAGTCTATTTCGGAAAAACCAACTCTTGCCTTTGATATGTGGCGGTTTTATCTGCTCTGGGCAGTAGTACTACTCTGTTTTGTTGTATTAATTGCGCGTGCATTTTATGTACAAATAATTAATAAGGATTTTTTACAAAACAAGGCCAATGCCAATATTTTGCGTACTGAGCGTGTGGAAGCGATGCGTGGCGTGATTAGTGATCGCCATGGCGTACCTTTGGCAATTAGTACACCGATCATGAAAATCGTAATGGATCCACGTGATTATTTCGATACTAAGCATTTATATGACCAAATTACAGCGGAATTAAAGAAAGATCCGAATAATCGTAAATTAAAAAGACAATTACCAGATAAAAACTTGAATCTTGATGAGTTGGCGGATGTGGTTGGTTTAGATCGTGCCGATCTTAAAAAACAGATGAATGCACGACCACGTTCTCGTTATCTTGTTTTGAAAAAAGAGATCCCACCGCAACAGGCAGACCTCATTACGAAGGGTAACTTCCAAGGGGTCTATGCCGAGAAAACCTATAAGCGTTATTACCCTCAGCCGCAGCCAAATGCCCAGATTATTGGTTTAACGAACAGTGAAGGTCAGGGTATCGAAGGCTTAGAAATGCAGCTGAATAAGCAGCTATCGGGTGTTGATGGTGAACAAAAAATTATTCGTGATAAGCGTGGGAACCGTTTAAAAGTTTCAGAGGTTATTCGCGAGGGTGAACCGGGCGAAAACATCACTTTAAGTATTGACTCACGTTTGCAGTACATTATGTATCGTGAATTGACAGCTGCTGGTGTTGCAAATAATGCCCGTTCGGCAACCGCAATTGCTGTAGATGTTAAGACTGGTGAAATTCTGGCAATGACCAGTTGGCCGTCATATAACCCGAATGACAAAAATGGTTTATCTAATAAAGATGCCATGCGTAACCGCGGTGCGATTGATATGTTCGAACCGGGTTCAACCATGAAGCCATTTACGGTTTCTGCTGCATTGGAAACTGGACAATATACGCCAAATACTATTGTAAATACTTCTCCAGGTTCAATGCGTTTAGGTTGGCATACAATTCGTGATACCCACAATTATGGTGCTTTAACTGTAAGTGGCGTAATTATCAAGTCTTCAAACGTGGGTTCTGCAAAAATTGCATTGTCACTTCCAAAAGAAACACTGCCAAGCTTTTTTAATCGTACCGGTTTTGGTAAACGTTCGGCTGTGAAATTTCCAGGGGAAAGCTCAGGTTTAGTGCTTCCGGTAAGCAAATTAAACTCTTCCCAAATTGGAACCATGGCTTATGGTTATGGCCTGAATGCGACTATTCTTCAGTTGGCACAGGGCTATGCAATGCTCGCAAATCATGGCGAGAAAATGCCTTTAAGCCTCCATAAGTTAGATCAGGCACCTAAAGGTGAACAAGTTCTTGCTCCAAAAATTGCTGATCAGGTTTTGCTCATGCTAGAGCAGGTGACTATGCCTGGTGGTACTGCAAAACAAGCTAATATTCCGGGTTATCGTGTTGGTGGTAAAACAGGTACGGCGCATAAACTTCGTGCAGACCGTAAAGGTTATTCAAATAATGAATACCGTGCTTTATTTGCTGGTGTAGCTCCAATTAGTGACCCGCGTTTAGCCGTTATTGTGGTTGTTGAAAACCCACAAGGCCGTTATTACGGTGGTTTGGTGGCTGCTCCTGTTTTTGCACGTATTATGCAAGAGTCATTGCGTTTAATGAATGTGCCGCTTGATAAACCCCTTGATACTTCAGTAAACCCTATTCGCAGGTAAGCCATGTCTGTTTCTTTTCAAGAAATTAATCCAGTCGAGATTGATGCACAGTGGTCTAAGCAGTCTTTCCATGGCTTTAGTTTGGACAGCCGTAAGGTTGAGTCAGGCCAAATCTTTATTGCTTTGACCAGTTATAGTCAACCTGAAAAAACGCGTATATTTGCTGAGTCGGCCCTTGCTAATGGTGCACTTGCTATCATTAGTGAGACTGAATTAGGTGTAGAAAATGAGTGGGTATGTCCTGATGTACGTCAGCGCATGGGTGAATGGCAAGAACGTTATTTGCAACATATAGATCCTGTTACACCAGCACGTATTGTTGCAGTAACAGGCACAAACGGTAAAACGACGATTTCACGTCTAGTTGCTGAATTAATTAGTTCACAACAACAGCACTGTGCTGTGATGGGCACAACAGGTAATGGTATTTTGCCTGACTTAACGCCATCAACGCATACCACACTTGATGCTTTACAGCTACAAAATGCGTTACATGACTATGCTAAACAAGGTGCAACTTTTGCATCTTTGGAAGCAAGCTCACATGGTTTAGAGCAGGGCCGTTTAAATGGTTGTGCTATTGAAATTGCTGTTTATAGCAATTTGAGCCGTGATCATCTGGATTATCATGGCACTTTAGAGGCTTATGCTGAAGCTAAGGCTCTTTTATTCCGTTTTAATTCTTTGAAAGTAGCTGTTATTAATCTGGATGATGAATATGCTGCTCTAATGATCAATGCAGCAAAACAAAATCCTGCTCAGCCAAAGATTCTGACCTATTCGCTTACTCAAAATACAGCAGATTATTATATTAGTGACCTAAGTTACAGTTTGGCAGGGGCGACTTTTAATTTAGTCAGCCAGCAAGGTTCTTTTGCTGTTCAAAGTCCATTATTGGGACATTTTAATGTCGAAAACTTGATTGCAGTACTTATTGCTGCTGAGCAAGCAGGTTTTGATTTAGAAGCATTGGTCGCTTTTGTCCCTCAATTGATTGGTGCGCCGGGACGGATGCAGGTCATTCGTGATGGTGAACGTTTATTTGTTGTGGATTATGCGCATACGCCAGATGCTTTGATTCAGGTACTTAAAACTCTAAAACGTCATGTATCTAATCAACTTTGGGCTGTATTCGGATGTGGTGGGGATCGTGACCGTGGTAAACGTCCATTGATGACTCAAGCCGCTTTAGACGGCGCAAATCCGATTATTTTGACTTCGGATAACCCAAGAACCGAAGATCCTGAACAAATTTTTGCTGATATGAAGCAAGGAATCGATTTTTCAGGACATCGCATGCAGGAAATTCATGATCGCCGTGAAGCAATTAAGTTTGTTGCACAGCAAGCTCAAGCTGGTGATATTGTTGTTATTGCTGGTAAAGGTCATGAAAACTATCAAGAAATTAATGGTGTGCGCCACTGGTTTGATGATGTTGTCGAAGTTCAATCAGCGATTGCTGCGCAACACCATACTGTAGACGCTGCTTACCCTGCACAATAGGACAAATTATGCATACTTCAACCACCAGTACCGTGCCTTTGGAACCGTGGACAGCTCAGCAATTACAACAGGTAACACAGGGCTACTGGCATAAAGACCAGATCCCTCAAACTGAAATTAAACGTATTTTGACGGATTCGCGTCATGCAGAAACTGGGGATGTCTTTTTAGCACTCAAAGGTGAGCGTTTTGATGCGCACGACTTTGTAACTCAGGTTGCAGCGAATGGTTGTCAAATCGCAATTGTTGAACGACCTCTAGAGGTAGATATTGCACAATTGGTTGTTGCCGACACTCGCTTGGCTCTGGGGCAACTTGGAGCTTATCGTCGTGAGCAAAATTCACAATTAAAAGTAATTGCTTTAACGGGTAGTAGCGGTAAAACCACAACTAAAGAAATGTTGGGAAGTATCTTATCGCGCTTAGCTCCGACATTAATCACTCGTGGTAATTTAAATAATGACCTCGGTGTACCCATGATGTTGCTTGAACTCAGAAAAGAACATCAGTTTGCTGTAATGGAACTCGGTGCAAGTCATCAAGGTGAAATTGACTATACTTCTAAGTTGGTTCAGCCGCATGTTGCCGGCATTTTAAATATTGGGACAGCCCATTTGGGTGAATTTGGTGGACGTGAAGGTATTTGCCGCGCTAAATCAGAAATTTATCGTCATATTTTACCAAATGGCGTTGCAATCGTTCCACAACAAGATGATTTTACGGCTGAAATTCATGAGGCTGCAAAAGCACATCGCATTTCTACATTTGGCGTAGGGGGCGATATTTATGCAACAGATATGGAATTATTGCCTCAATCAACAAATTTTACCCTACATACGCCGCAAGGGACGAGTACCGTTAAACTCCCTTTTGCAGGTGAGCATAATGTGCAAAATGCCACTGCGGCTGTAGCCTTTGCTTTGGCGCTTGGTATTGGACTTGAAGATATTGTCCAAGGCTTAGAGCAAGCTCAGGGTGCTAAAGGTCGTCTTAACTTTATTCGAAAATCTTCTTACTTATTTATTGATGATACTTACAATGCCAATCCGAATTCTATGCGTGCTGCTGCACAAGTATTGTTGCAGCAACAAGGCATAAAAGTGATGGTTATGGGTGATATTGGTGAGCTGGGAGATAGCAGCTGGCAAGAACACCACGATTTAGGTCGTGATCTTGCCGAGCTTCCTTTAGATCATATTATTGCAGTTGGGCAGTTTGCTTCAGCCGCTCTCGAGGGTGCAGACTCTCATTCCAATAAAGTGAAAGCATTTCAGACACAAGCTGAGGCGCTTCCATTTCTAATCAATCTAATCCAAACACATCAACCGCAGTCCATGAGTTTCCTGTTTAAAGGTTCTCGCTTTACTCATATGGAAACGTTGATGGCTGATTTGATGGAGAAACTTTAAATGCTGTTATGGTTGTTTGAACAACTTGCGGGCTATCACAGTTCGTTTCAGGTCGTTCGTTATTTAACATTACGTTCTTTACTCAGTGTATTAACTTCACTGACCATTGGTTTGGTTCTCGGGCCGATCATGATTCGTAAATTACAAGCGTTAAAATACGGTCAGGCAGTAAGTTCATTTGCTCCTGAGAATCATGCTAAAAAGATGGGTACACCAACGATGGGTGGGATTTTAATTCTGCTTTCAATTGGTATTAGTACTTTACTCTGGGCTGATTTATCTAACCCTTATGTCTGGATTGTGCTTGGTGTAATGGTCGTGTTCGGTGCTGTAGGTTGGGCAGACGACTGGATTAAAATTCGCTATAAAGACAATGCAGGTTTACCTGCACGTAAGAAGTTTTTCTGGACTTCTGTTGCATCCCTTGGTGCTGGTATTGCGTTATATTTAATTGCAACTCAACAGTCCAATGCAGAACATACTGCAAATATGCTGGATTTATTGATTCCTTTCTTTAAGAATCTTTCAATTCCACTCTCAATTGTTCCTTTAGGCTTGGCATTTATTGTATTTACCTATCTGGTGATTAATGGTGCTTCTAACGCAGTTAACTTAACTGATGGTTTAGATGGCTTGGCGATCATGCCTGTTGTAATGGTGGCTACGGGCTTAGGTGTATTTGCTTACTTGTCTGGTGACATTCGCTTTGCTAACTATTTACATATTCCATATGTGAAATATACCTCTGAGCTTGTTGTGATCTGCTCTGCCATGATTGGCGCAGGTTTAGCATTTCTTTGGTATAATGCACACCCTGCTCAAATCTTTATGGGTGATGTTGGCGCTTTAGCTTTAGGCGCGATGCTTGGAACAATTGCTGTCATGGTACGCCAAGAAATCGTATTTGCGATTATGGGTGGTGTGTTTGTAATGGAAGCAGTATCTGTTTTCTTGCAAATTGGTTCGCTGCGGATGCGTAATAAACGCGTATTCTTAATGGCACCGCTGCATCATCACTATGAAAAGCAGGGCTGGAAAGAAACCCAAGTTGTGATTCGTTTTTGGATTATTACAATTATATTAGTAGTTTTAGGTCTAATGACTTTAAAATTGCGATAGATCTTATTTTAGTGTCAATATAAAGCCAGTTCTACTGGCTTTTTTTATTGGAGAGATGAATGACAAAAGTTGCTGGTCTAGACCAATTATCTGTAATTAATCAAAAAGTGGTTGGTGAGGGTGAGGTGTTACCTCAGGTCGTACTTAAAGATGGAAGTCAGGTACAAACAGGAACTGTCGCTACAATGTTGCATAATATTGAATTATATAATGCAGGGCAAAGAGGACAGATTGAAGAGGAATTAAAGATCGCAATTCCAACTTTAGTCAAGGTTGGTCTGTTTGATTTATTTCAGGTGGACGAATGGATTAACGGAACAAATGCGGGGCGTACATTTGTGGGAATGCAGGCAAAGACTTATTTACAGCAAAAAGAACAAGAGAATAATTAAAAGTGACTAAGCAAATTTTAATGTGTCCTGTGTGTCGTCAGTCTCTGGATTTAAATGAAAAAACTTGGCGATGTGAGCTGGGGCATAGTTATGATGTGGCTAAACAAGGTTATGTCAATTTACATGTTGTGCAACATAAACATAGTAAAAACCCAGGAGACACGCCAGAGTCAGTCGATGCGAGACGAGCTTTTTTACAAGGTGGTTATTACCAACCCTTACAACATGCTGTAGTCGCTTTATTAAAAAAACTCGATGTAAAAACTGTACTTGATATTGGGTGTGGTGAAGGCTATTACACAAGTGCCATGCAGCAAGTGGTTGAGCAATGTGTTGGTGTTGATATTGCAAAAAATGCGGTGCAGCGTGCAGCAAAGCTCAATGCTGAAGTGACTTGGGTCGTTGGAACTGGTGCGACTTTACCTGTGCTTGATCAAAGCATGGATGCATGTACCAGTTTGTTTAGCCCAATTCCACAAGCAGAAATTGCGCGTGTTTTAAAAGATGATGGCTATTTAATTGTTGTCACGCCTGCCTCTGAACATTTATATGCAATGCGTGAAGCTTTATTTGAACAAGTTAATCCTCACACGCCAGAAAAGTTTGTGGAGCAGTTGCAAGATTTGTTTGAGCTCAAACAAGAGCACATTATTGATGCCCCTTTTGTGCTTGATCAGCAGGCCTTAAAAAATCTAATTGCTATGACGCCTTATGCTTATAAAGCTTCTCCCGAACGTCGTTTGCAGTTAGAGCAGCAGTCGCAATTAGAATTAATGGCTTCTTTTCAAATTTATGTCTTTCAGAAGCGTAATAAAGAAGCTAGCTAAAAGACTATTTTTGAAGCGCAAAAAAAAGCCATCTAACGATGGCTTTTTTATTATTTATTCAATCTGATTAATCAGATTTTCTAGTTCATCTTTTTCTCGCTTAGGCGCGGGTTCCTGCGAAGGTTTCATAGCAGGAGGCGCAGCTTTTGACGGAATAACAATTTCTTCACCAGGTAAATCGGCAAAGTCATTATTATTGTTGAGCTTCGGTTGCGGTGGTGCTGGACGATATAGCGGACGAGCCAATGGAGGAGCTGCGCGATAGGTTTTCTTATCGCTAACTTCTACTACCGCTTGATTTTTGTCACGTGAAATAGGTGCTTGAGCATCTTTGTCGAGGCGAACCCAAGCTGATGGTGTACCTTGCAAAGCTTGACCCATAAAGTTAATCCAGATCGGTAATGCAGCAATACCACCATACTCACGACGACCTAGTGTCGTCGGTTGGTCAAAGCCGACCCATGTTACAGTAACTAACTTCCCGTTGAAGCCAGCAAACCATGCATCTTTTGCATCGTTGGTTGTACCTGTTTTGCCGCCTAAGTCATTACGACCAATTTTAAGCGCGGCACGGCCTGTACCGTGTTCAATAACGTCTCGTAAAATGTTGGCCATATCGTAAGCAGAACTTGATTTTAAAATACGCTGTGCCTGACGATATTCACTGTTCACTTTATCAGTCTGTTTAAGATTAAGTTGCTTAGCAGCCTTTTCTTTCTGCTCTACATCTTTGTTTGTAACTTCAATCACTTCATCATCTGTTGTCGTAACTTTCTGCTCGTCATCAGTTGTTTCAGGTGCGTTAATACATGGAATACATGCATATTCTGGCTTAGCTTCATAAATCACTTTACCGTATGCATCTTCAATACGTTGAATAAAGTGCGGTTGAATGCGATAGCCGCCATTGGCAAAAGTCGAATATCCAGTTGCCATTTGAATTGGCAAGACTTGAGGAGTACCTAAGGCAATGGTGTAGTTACGTGGAATTTGATCTTCTTGTAAACCAAAATCCATAAATAACTGGCGAGTACGTTCAATCCCGACTGTCTGTAATAGACGTACAGATACGGTATTACGAGATAAATACAAAGCACGGCGTAATGGAATCATCCCTAAATAACGACCGTCTGAGTTTCTTGGTGTCCACTTCCCAATCGTGATAGGACTATCATTAACCATACTGTACGGCGTCATACCGCGTTCTAGTGCTAATGCATAGACAAAAGGTTTAATTGTTGAACCTGGTTGGCGCCAGCCTTGCAAAGCACGGTTAAATTTAGATTGATAGAAATTATAACCACCTACAATTGCTTCAATTGAGCCGTCGTTAGGATTGATTGCAATGAGTTGCCCTTGAACTTTTGGAACCTGAACTAAAGACCAAGCGGTTTTTGCTTCATTTGGACGTAAGCGAACAATATCTTTAACTTGAACAATTTGAGATGCACGGGAAGGAGCACCACCTACACTATTTGCATTGCGATAGGGACGGGCCCATGACATACCGGACCACTGTACAGTAACTGTTGTGCCATCTTGCATTAATGCTTCAAAAGAGCTGCTATTTACCTTGGTGACTTGTGCAGGGTAGGTGTTGGCATATGCTCTAAATTCACTTAATGGTTTATCGTGTGCTTCCGCGCCACGCCAGCCATGACGACGGTCATAAGCTTCAAGACCATCTTGCACAGATTTCTCTGCAATTGCTTGACGTTTAGCATTGATGGTTGTATAGACTTTATAGCCCGAATCAATGGCTTGTTCGCCAAAATGTTTTACGAGCTCTGAACGAACCATTTCACCTGCATATGGATGAATATTATTTAAATCCCGATTGGGCATGTTGAGGTTGATCGGTTCAGCTACAGCTTTTTGATATTCTGCTTGAGAGATATAACCCAGCTGTAACATACGACCTAAAATCCAGTTACGTCTTTCAAGTGCACGCTCAGGATTAACCACAGGGTTGTATTTAGAAGGCGCTTTTGGCAGACCTGCGATCATTGCCATTTGAGCAATGCTTAGCTCATTAATACTTTTGTTATAATAAATCTTGGCTGCTGCTGCGATACCATAGGAATTTTTTCCTAGGAAGATTTTATTCACATAGAGACTGAGAATTTCTTCTTTTGATAAATTTTGCTCAATTTTTCGAGCTAAAAAGATCTCGGTGATTTTACGTTTTAAAGTTCTTTCTGGGCTCAAATAATAGTTCTTTGCAACCTGCATGGTAATGGTTGAGCCACCAGTTTGCACATCAGAACCCGTCACACTTTCACTTAAAGCACGCCCTAAACCCTTAAAACTGATCCCGCTATGTTCAAAGAAAGATGAGTCTTCTGCTGCTAAAAATGCATGAATAAAAGCAGGAGGGATTTGTTTGTATTCAACTGGAATAGAAAGCTTACCACCATACTCAGCAATCAGTTGATTATCTGATGTGTAGACCTGTAGTGGTTTTAAAAGCGGAGCTTTTTTTAGTGAACTCATTTCTGGGAGCGATGGGGCAATATAGAGATACATGCCATAAAAGCCCATCGGAAGTGAGACTAAGATAATAATAATGATCAAAAAAATTGGACGCACGAAGCCCAAACTGGATAGCTTTTTCATGATAAGTAAGCTTTAATAAGATCGAATACAAACTAATTATGGTCAGTATAGCCTTTAGACATGCGGATTGTTAGATGAGATATTGTATCCGTGTAAAAATAAAGACCTAGATTATTGGTTTGTAATTTTTTTTGGGGATAAAAAAATAATAGGACAATAGTGTGCTCAGGTTATATCGTAAACCGAATAAGGGGTTAATAGGTGTCGATATTAGTTCGACTTCTGTTAAGTTGTTAGAGCTCTCTGTTAAGAACGGTAAATATTGGGTGGAAAGCTATGCTTTGATGCCTTTACCCGAGAACAGTGTAGTTGAAAAAAATATCTTGAATCCAGAAGCGGTTGCGGAAGCTTTGGAACGGGCGATGAATTTAGCAAATCCCCAAACCAGTAACGCTGCAATAGCTGTTCCAACATCGACGGTTATTCATAAAACCATCGAAATGGATGCAGATATGAATGATGATGAACGAGAAGTTCAGATTCGATTAGATGCGGAGCAATATATACCGTTCCCTTTGGATGAAGTGAGCCTTGATTTTGAGGTTTTACCAGACCGACTGCCTAATCCAAACCGCGTGAATGTACTTTTAGTTGCAACAAGAACAGAAAATGTTGAAACACGAGTAGAAGTACTGGAACTGGTGGACTTAACGCCTAAGCTTGCTGATGTAGAAAGTTATGCTGTTGAACGCGCTTTTAGTGTATTTGCTGATAGCTTACCAATGGGTGCAAATACCATTGGTATTTTAGATATCGGTCATACCATGACGACATTATCGGTTATGCAAAATGGCAAAATCATTTATACCCGTGAACAAGTCTTTGGTGGCAAACAGCTTACTTTGGAAATTCAAAGCCGTTATGGTTTGTCTTTAGAAGAAGCGGGACGAGCTAAAAAAGAGCGCTCTTTACCAGATGATTATGATATCGAAGTCTTAGAGCCATTTTTGGATGCTGTAGTGCAGCAAGCAGCCAGATCTCTACAATTTTTCTTCTCTTCATCACAATTCAATGAAATTGACCATATTTTACTCGCTGGTGGGAATGCCAATATTCCTGGGCTTGCTAAATTGTTGCAGCAAAAACTTGGTTACCGTGTAACCATTGCCAATCCGTTTTTACAAATGGGTTTTTCTCCTCAAGTCGACGTTCAAAAAATGGAAAATGATGCTTCATCATTAATGGTGGCATGTGGCTTGGCTTTAAGGAGTTTTGATTAATGGCAACAATTAATTTACTCCCTTGGCGTGATGGGCTTAGGGAGCAACGTAAAAAACAATTTATTATTTTATGTTTTGGGGTCGTTGTTTTGGGGATCGCCACTGTATTTTCTGGGTGGTTTTATTTGAATCAAAAATTAAATGATCAAGAACAAGCGAATCAGCTCATTACCAGTACAAACCAGACTTTAGATCAACAGCTTAAAACCTTAAATGGTCTGCAAGAACAGCGTGATGCCATTATCGAGCGTATGAAACTTATTCAAGGATTGCAAAGCCAGCGTCCTGTTGTCGTGCGTTTGGTAGATGAATTGGTGCGCGTAACTCCTCCAGCGATGTATTTGACTAAATTTAGCCGAACTGGAGATAAATTTACTATTGAAGGTAAAGCTGAAAGTCCAAATACGGTTGCGGAGTTATTACGTAATCTCGAAGCATCATCATGGTATCGCAACGCTTTTATGAACTCTTTCTTGGCGACTGAAGAGAAAAAAGATAAGACTGCGAGTTCGCTGCTTCCTAGAGTGGAAGATAGCTATGGTAGTTTTGTTGTGACTGTTGATTTGGGCGAAGCGGGGGTGACCACAACAGATGATACCGCCAATACGTCTGTAAGTACGGATAAGGGGGCGGTTAAATGAGTCCGGATGAACTTCATGAGTTGTCGTTAGAGCAGGCGCCATCTAAGAAAAAAAAGATCACTTTAGAAAAATTTCTTCAGCAATTTAATACACTAGATATGAACAGTTATGGTAGCTGGCCATTATCTGTGAAAATTACTTGCTGGGTTTTTATTTTCTTTGCTGTGTTGGCTTTGGGATACTTTGTTGTTATTCAGCCAAAGCTACAAGCAATTGATAATGCACAGGCACAAGAAAGTAATTTGTTGAATGAGTTTCGAGAAAAAGATTCAAAATTACGTAACTTGCAGCAATATCAGCTTCAACTTCAAGATATGCAAGCAAACTTTAATCAGCAGTTAGAGCAATTGCCAAAAGAAACTGAAATTCCAAGCTTAGTTGAAGATATTAACTTAACTGGGGTGAATTCTGGCCTGAAGTTTAAAAATATCCGTTTAGAAGATGAAGTGAAGCAAGAAATCTTTATTGAACAGCCTATTACGATGGAAGCAACCGGCGATTATCACGCTTTTGGTGCTTTTGTCAGTAGTATTGCGGCACTACCACGTATTGTGACCATGCATGATTTTGTTGTAGAAGCTGCACCTGACAAAGATAGTAAGTCAGATATTCCTGTACTTAATTATTCTATTAAAGCAAAAACTTATCGCTATATGGGCGCCGTAGAAAATGCTGAACATCTGGAAAACAACGCTTCAGCTTCAGTAGCACCTGTTTCCTCTACTGCTAATACACAGTCGAAATAGGAACATTACAATGAAACTTAAGCAAATTTCTTTTTCTATTTTGGCGTGTTTAGTTTTAGTCGGATGTGACTCAAGAATCGACGCTGTAAATCAGCAAATGGCAAATATACGTAATCAGCCACCACAGCCGATAGATCCAGCACCTGTTTTCACACCTGTACCACAGTTTAATTATGCGGCCCATCAGTTAAAGAGCCCATTTTTACCAAGCTCACTGGCTGCTGAACTCAAAATTATGGCAGGAAAACGAGTCTATCCGAATTTCTCACGTGCACCCCAGCCTCTAGAAAGTTATGCATTAGAGTCCTTAAACATGAAAGGAAGCATCCGTAACAACCGTGGGCAAGTGCTGGCTCTTATCCAATCACCTGATCAGCAAATTGAGCGAGTACAGGTGGGGAACTATATCGGGATGAATCAAGGGCGTATTACCCATATTGGTCCAACTCAGATTGATCTGGTGGAAATTGTCCCTGATGGGCGCGAAGGCTATGTGGAACGACCAAGAACCTTAGTGTTAATTGGGCCCACACCCTAAGATTTAGGGAATAACAAAGAAAAAGTATTTTTAAAGATTATTTAATTGGGGATGGTCAGACAATGAATCACGTATTCCGTCAGTTTTCTATGGGGGCTGTAGCCATTGCACTTATGCAGGTTGCCTCTGCACAGGTCAGCATGACCAATATTGTACCGACACAAATTGCAGGTCAGGGTACAGAAATTAGAGTTATGTTTAATGGTTTGCCACCGCAACCACAGGCATACCAACTTGAAAATCCTTCACGTTTGATTTTGGATTTTAATAAAGCTCAGCAGACTTTAACACAGTCAAAAGTGGCGATTGGTACAAATGAAGCGAGTTCGGTTGATGTAAGTTCTGACGATCAGCGCTCACGTTTAACTGTAAATTTAAAAGAGGCAGGTGCGTTTACAACACGTATTGAAGGCAATACTTTTATTTTAAAGATTAATTCAGCTCAAGCAGTTATTAAACCTTTACCAACAAGTACGGTTCAACCTCAGGGTGTTTCAAATATTGGTTTTCAGCGTGGTGGTCAAGGTGAAGGGCTAATTGTTATCGATTTATTGGGAAGTAATACTCCTGTTGATGTTCAACAACAAGGCAGCAAAGTTGTAGTCAGAACGTTAGGCTCTAAAATACCGACGCATTTAGCTCGTCGCTTAAACGTAAATGACTTTGCAACCCCTGTTTCTACAATTGAATCTTATAACGAAAAGGGCAATGGTGTTATTACAATTCAATCTACTGGTAGCTATGAATATATGGCTTATCAGGCGGAGAATAAACTCACCATTAGCTTAAAGCGACCTCAGGATAAAAATGTAACTTCTTTATATAAGACGCCTAATTATTCTGGGAATAAGCTTTCTCTTGATTTCCAAGATATTGAAGTTCGTCGAGTTCTACAGTTACTTGCCGATTTTACGGGCATTAATATGGTGGCTGCCGATAGTGTTCAGGGTAATATTACTTTGCGCTTGAAAGATGTTCCATGGGATCAGGCACTTGATATTATTTTAAAGACCAAAAATCTTGATAAACGCAGAAATGGTAATGTCATTTGGATTGCTCCTGTTACAGAGTTAATTAAGGCCGAAGAAGAAGAAGCAAAAGCTGTCGCGCAGAGTGTCAAACTGGCTCCATTGCAAACTGAGTATATTCAACTTAAATATGCACAAGCTCAGGATATTATGGGGTTAATTACTCAAGGCTCAAATAATAGTAATGGTTTACAACGGACTTCTGGTGGTGGAACATCAACTTCTACTAACTTAAATACGGGTGTTGATAGTTTAGGAAATAACGTAGGAAGTTTACTGAGTCCACGTGGAACGATTACTCAAGATGATCGTACCAATACCTTAATTATTAATGATACGGCCCAATCGATTGATCAAATTCGTAAAATGATTGATTTACTGGATGTACAAGTTAAGCAGGTCATGGTTGAGGCACGCATTGTAAGAGCATCTACATCGTTTACCAAAGAACTTGGTGTTAAATGGGGGATATTGTCGCAAGGGATTACAAATAATAATAATTTGCTGGTGGGCGGTAGTGAAACAACCCTGTGGAATTTGCGAGAGCCTAAAAAAGATGAGACTACAGGCGGCTATAAGTATACGATTGAACGCCCAGATAACTTAAATGTTGATTTAGGGGTAACTAATCCGGCTGGAAGTATCGCCTTTGGTTTGATTAGTATGTCTGATTTTATGCTTGATCTTGAACTTTCCGCATTACAAGCCGATGGCTATGGTGAGGTTATTTCTACACCTAAAGTGATGACAGCAGATAAACAACCCGCGAAAGTTGCGACAGGTCAACAGGTCCCTTATCAAACCACGACTAATTCTGCTGCGGGTGCTACAGCAAGTACATCATTTAAAGATGCGCTGTTAAGTTTAAACGTGACACCAAGTATTACACCTGACGGTAAGATCCAAATGAAATTAGATATTTCAAAAGATTCCGTTGCTGGTGCAGCTCCTAATGGTGAGTTAATTTTAAATAAAAATCAGATTAACACTAATGTATTGGTTAATAACGGTGAGACGGTCATTTTAGGAGGGGTATTTGAGCAGACCACATCTAACTCTCAAACTAAGGTTCCTTTCTTCGGTGATATTCCTGTACTTGGGCATTTATTCAGAAAAGATGTGAAATCTGATGATAAACAAGAGTTACTGATTTTCGTTACGCCACGAATTGTTAATGACACTTTGGTGAGAAATCATTAATATATTTTTTAATGAAAGCAATTGAAATAGGTGGCGCCTTGCCAAGCAAAGCGTTTGAAACCCTGCCAAATATTTATTTGGTAGGGCCCATGGGGGCAGGAAAAACAACCGTTGGACGTCATTTAGCCGAAATATTAGGGCGTGAATTTTTAGATAGTGATCATGAAATTGAACGCAAAACAGGCGCCACTATTCCTTGGATTTTTGAAAAAGAAGGGGAATTCGGATTTCGTGCTCGTGAAACTATCGTGTTGAATGAGTTGACTTCCCGTAAGGCTTTGGTTTTAGCAACAGGCGGTGGTGCGATTACTCAAGCTCCCAATCGTGAGTTTCTAAAGCAGCGTGGTATTGTTGTTTATCTTTACACTCCCGTGGAACTACAATTACAACGCACTTATCGCGATAAAAACAGACCTCTATTGCAAGTTGAAAATCCTGAACAAAAATTACGAGATTTGTTAAAAACACGTGATCCTTTATATCGTGAAGTTGCTCATTACACGATTGAAACCAATCAGGGTGCTGCACGTGATCTTGCTCAAAAGATTTTGCAACTTATTTTGTCTAACACGCTAAAATAGCCAAACTTACTCGTGGTTTAATAAACTCATGCAAACTTTACATGTTGAATTAGGCGAACGCCGTTACCCTATTTTTATTGGCAGTCAACTTGATCCTAAGCAGTTGCTTGAGCCTTATATTCATGGTCAACAGGTCATGATTGTGAGTAACGAAACTGTCGCCCCTTTATATTTGTCTCACTATCAAGAAGCGTTAAAAAGTTTGGGTAAAACTATAGCTACTTGTATTTTGCCCGATGGTGAAAAATATAAAGACATTCAACATTTAAATTTAATTTTTGATGCATTACTTGAAGCTGGTTTTAACCGAGACTGTACGGTTTTAGCTTTAGGTGGTGGTGTTATTGGTGATATGGCTGGCTTTGCCTCAGCATGTTTCCAGCGTGGTGTGTATTTTGTTCAGGTTCCGACCACACTTCTTTCACAGGTAGATTCAAGTGTAGGTGGTAAAACAGGAATTAATCATCCACTGGGTAAAAACATGCTTGGCGCATTTCAGCAACCTCAAGTTGTTTTGGCTGATATGGCTCAACTCAACACTTTACCAGATCGAGAGTTGTCTGCTGGATTATCAGAAGTTATTAAATATGCTTTGTTAGGCGAAGCTGATTTTCTAGTTTGGTTAGAGCAAAATATGGATGGATTGGTGGGACGAGATGCTAATCTTTTAGCAGAAGCTGTTTATCGTTCATGCGCCCATAAAGCCCGTATTGTTGCAAACGATGAAAAAGAGCAAGGTGAGAGAGCTTTACTCAACCTAGGCCATACGTTTGGCCATGCGATTGAATCTTACCTTGGTTATGGTACTTGGTTGCATGGGGAAGCAGTAGCTACTGGTATGGTCATGGCAGCTGATTTATCACAGCGTTTAGGCTGGATTTCGAGCGATGATGTAGAGCGTACAAAAAAAATTATTCAACGCGCTAATTTGCCGATATCATGTCCGAAAATTCCATTGGATGAATTCCTTGGATATATGGCGCATGATAAAAAAGTACTCAATGGTCAATTACGTTTAGTGTTGTTAAAGCAACTTGGACAAGCAGTAATTACTAAAGACTTTGATGTTGAACTCATGAAACAAGCTATTTTAGCAAATCAACACGGATAATAAATTAAGGTAACACATGACTGTATCACGTACACTTTGGCAGAATGTTCAACAATATATCTGGTTGGTGGGTGGTATCGTCTGCTTGTTTCTGGCTTTTCTTTTCTGGGTAATGACTGATAGTAAGAAGCTTGTAGAAGTTGAAAAAGCAGCCGATTCAGACACACCAGTGCAAATTCAGCCAGAAAAAGTGGCAACAACAGCTAACTTAGGTGCTTTAGCTGATGAAGTTAGGCCTCTGGATTTAACGACTCGGACTGTTGTATCTGGTCAGCATGAGGCGGAGTTTCGCGGTACAAAATTTATTAGCGAAAACAAGAAACAATGGACGCTTGAGCTGTTCCGTGCATCTGACGAAGATATTATTAAAAACTTTTTAAAGAATCGTTCAGACCGAAATAAATTCATCTACTTCCGATTAAGTGGTGATAAGCAATCTGAACAATATGTTTTGACATATGGTGTATTTAAACGTTCTGAAGATGCAATTCAGCAGTTAACACAACTGAATCTTGATTTACCTGAATCGATTAAGCCACAACCTCAACAATTTTCGACTTATGTGCCACTCGTCAATGACTTGGGTGCGGATGAAATGAAAGGTGGGATTAGTCAAACTTATGAAGTGCGTTTACGTCCAGCTGCATTACCAAAAATTGATGAGTCTTTACTCATGAGCACAGGTGTAAATAGTGCTATAAGTGCGCAACCTAAAGTGGCTGCTCCAGCAACGAACTCTACAACTCGGACAACTATTATTCGCCGAGATGCAGAGGGAAATGTTGTGGATGTACATCAGTCTAATTCTGCTGCTGATACTGCTAAAAAGGCTCAACAAAATCGTGCAACTGAGACTCCTCCAAAAAATGCAACAAATGAGGGCATAAGAGAGAACTAATAGTAAGAATAATTCGCACAAATATAGTGCAATAATAAAAGACATATATATTTTTTGATCAAGTGTGGTGCATATTTGGTCATTTATTAAAATGATAACCAGAATAAAATCGATCTATTTTTAAGAAATATAAACACTTAAGTTGTAAAAACTATCTTGGCATATTTTTTGCTTTATTCTTGTGCTTATTAATGTACTGCTAACTATTTTGGCGCTCTAAAGAGTGAAGTCTATGCAGAGTCGTGGGGTCGAGCTGCTTTAAAAGAGTGCGAAATAAGTCAAAACATTTTTCTAGCAAAAACCAGTGTACGTAAAAATGGAACAGCGTATATTGGCTTATCAGCCCAAAATTTTTTTTTGCGAAACATTGAGCTAACTATCGTCCATAGGCAATATCGCAGAAATAAGTTGTTTGTTTGACGCTCGAAAGAGCCTTATTGAAAGAAGGGTACGCTATGCACATGCCATCGCCTAATACTGTAGCTCCCGCTCAAGGTTTATATCAACCTGATGAGTTTAAGGATAACTGTGGTTTTGGACTGATTGCCCATATGAAGGGTGAATCAAGTCATCATCTTGTAGAAACCGCGATTCACAGTTTAAGTTGCATGACGCACCGTGGTGGTATTGCCGCAGATGGCAAGACGGGAGATGGTTGCGGCTTATTATTGGCGATGCCAAAGCAATTTTTTCGTGATGAAGCAAAAAAACTGAGTGATATTACACTTAGCGAAGTTTTTGCTGTCGGTACTGTATTTTTAAATGTTGATCCGGCATTAGCGCAGCACTCTAAAAATATTTTAACTAAAGAAATTGAGGCTGATGGCTTACGCGTACTGGCTTGGCGTGTTGTCCCTACAAATAATGATGCACTAGGTGAAATTGCACTTCAATCTTTACCGGCTTTTGAACAGGTCATAGTGAACTGTCCAATGGGTGTAACAGAAGTTGAGTTTAACCGTAAACTATTTTTGGCGCGTCGCCGTGCAGAACAACAATTACTAAATGATTCGTCATTTTATGTGAACACGCTTTGTTCAACAGTAATCAGCTATAAAGGCTTGATGATGCCGGCTGCGATTGCTGAGTTCTATACAGACTTGGCAGATGAACGTTTAAAGTCACACATTGTCGTGTTCCACCAACGTTTCTCGACCAACACTTTACCACGTTGGCCGTTGGCTCAGCCTTTCCGTTACCTTGCGCATAATGGTGAAATTAATACTATTACAGCAAACCGTAACTGGGCATTGGCACGTACTCCTAAATTTGAAAATCCATTATTGCCCGGCTTAACTGATCTTAATCCAATTGTGAACCGTACAGGTTCAGACTCTTCAAGCTTAGATAACATGCTTGAAATCTTGGTTGGTGGCGGTATGGATTTATTCCGTGCATTGCGTATGCTCGTGCCACCAGCTTGGCAGAACGTTGAAACTTTAGATGCAGACTTACGCGCATTCTATGAGTTTAACTCTAAGCATATGGAAGCTTGGGATGGTCCTGCGGGCTTGGTAATTCAAGATGGTCGTCATGCCATCTGTATGCTTGACCGTAATGGTTTACGTCCGGCACGTTGGGTAGTTACCAAAAATGATTACATTACCTTAGCATCTGAAATTGGTGTTTGGGGTTATCAACCTGAAGATGTGGTTTCTAAAGGTCGTGTTGGACCGGGCCAAATTTTGGTCGTTGATACGTTAACAGGCAAAGTGCTTGATACTAAAGATGTAAATACACATCTTAAAAATATGCGTCCGTATCGTGAATGGTTGCGTGATCATGCAATCCGCTTGAAAGCTAATCCTGAACTTGAAGAACAATTAGTTGATCAAGGTTTATCAGGTGATGCGCTAAAAGCAGCTCAAAAAATGTTTATGGTGACATTTGAAGAGCGCGACCAGTTATTGCGTCCTATTGCTGAAAGTGGTCAGGAAGCTGTGGGTTCTATGGGTGATGATACGCCAATGGCTGTATTGTCTCGTCAAGTACGCCATGTGACTGATTATTTCCGTCAACAATTTGCGCAAGTGACCAACCCTCCAATTGATCCGTTACGTGAATCGATTGTAATGTCGCTCGAAACCTGTTTAGGTCGTGAGCAGAATGTATTTGAGCAAGGTCCAGAGCACGCAGACCGAATCATTATTTCGAGTCCTGTTCTGTCTAACTCAAAAATACAGCAAATCCGTAGTATTGATCGTGCGGGCTATGAGTCTGTTGACATCAATTTAAACTATGCTGAAGAAGAAGGTTTGCAAGCTGCGATTACACGTATTTGTGAAGAAGCGGCACAAGCTGTTCGTGATGGTAAAACTTTAATTGTTTTGACAGATAAAAATATTCGCCAAGGTTTCTTACCAGCAAATGCTGCGCTTGCAACTGGTGCTGTACATCATTACTTGATTAAAACTGGTTTACGTACTGATGCTAACATCATGGTTGAAACTGGTTTTGCACGTGATCCACACCAATTTGCGGTATTACTTGGCTTTGGTGCAACCGCGGTTTATCCGTACCTTGCATATGACGTGATTAATGATTTGATTGCTAAAGGTGAGCTTTTAGGTGATCCAATCCATGCGCAAGCAAACTTCCGTAAAGGGATTGAGAAAGGCCTATTAAAAGTTCTTTCAAAAATGGGTATCTCTACAGTTGCGTCGTATCGTGGCGGTCAGCTTTTTGAAGCAGTTGGTTTGTCATCTGAAGTAGTAGATCAGTGTTTCTTAGGTGTTCCAAGTCGTATTCAGGGTGCAACATTTGCTGACCTTGAAAAAGACCAGAAAAAATTAGCTGCTACAGCATGGTCAAATCGTAAACCGATTGATCAGGGTGGTTTGCTTAAATTCGTATTTGATAAAGAGTACCATGCGTTCAACCCAGATGTGATTAACTCATTACATACGGCTGTTCGCTCTGGTAAGTATGAAGACTTTAAAGTATATGCTGAGTTGGTTAACAACCGTCCGGTTGCAACCATTCGTGACTTATTCAAGTTAAAAATAACGAATTCGATTCCAGTTGACCAAGTAGAGTCAGTTGCAGATATTTTGCCTCGTTTTGACTCGGCAGGTATGTCTTTAGGTGCTCTTTCTCCAGAAGCACATGAAGCAATTGCAATCGCCATGAACACAATTGGTGGTCGTTCAAACTCTGGTGAGGGTGGTGAAGATCCTGTTCGCTACGGCACCATTCGTAACTCGAAAATTAAACAGATCGCATCTGGTCGTTTTGGTGTGACACCTGCGTACCTAACTTCTGCTGAAGTATTGCAAATTAAAGTTGCTCAAGGTGCAAAACCAGGTGAAGGCGGACAGTTACCGGGTGGTAAAGTAAATGGCTTAATTGCACGTTTACGTTACTCTGTGCCGGGCGTAACACTGATTTCACCTCCACCACATCACGATATTTACTCAATTGAAGATTTGTCTCAGTTAATTTTTGACTTGAAACAAGTTAACCCGAAAGCAATGGTTTCGGTAAAACTGGTATCTGAACCAGGTGTGGGTACAATTGCCGCAGGTGTTGCTAAGGCATATGCAGACTTCATTACCATTTCTGGTTATGACGGTGGTACAGCAGCATCTCCACTTTCATCAATTCACCATGCGGGTTCTCCATGGGAATTAGGTCTCAGCGAGGCGCATCAAGCACTTCGCGTTAATGACTTACGTGGCAAAGTACGCGTACAAACTGATGGTGGTTTAAAAACTGGTCTTGATGTGATCAAGGCAGCAATTTTGGGTGCTGAGAGCTTTGGTTTCGGTTCAACTCCAATGATTGCTTTAGGTTGTAAATATCTACGTATTTGTCACTTAAACAACTGTGCGACTGGTGTTGCAACTCAACAAGACCATTTACGTCAAGAACACTATATTGGCGAGCCACAAATGCTCATCAATTTCTTCCACTTTATTGCGGAAGAGACGCGTGAATGGTTAGCAGCATTAGGTGTTTCTTCGTTGAAAGACTTAATTGGTCGTGTTGATTTACTTGAAGTGTTGCCAGGTGAAACTGAAAAGCATGCTCATCTTGATTTAAGTGCATTGTTAACATCTCATCCATCAGCTGACGGTAAAGCCCAGTACTGTGAAGTACAAGGTAATGCACCATTTGATAAAGGTGTATTGGCTGAAAGAATGGTTGCTGAAATGCTTCCTGCAATTGAATCAAGTGCAGGCGGTCAGTTCAACTTCAAAGTGGTGAACTGTGACCGTTCGATCGGTGCTCGTGTGTCAGGTGAAATCGCTCGTCGTTATGGCAACCTTGGTATGGAAATGCATCCTGTAATCATGAACTTGACTGGTACTGCTGGTCAGTCGCTTGGTGTATGGAACGCTGGGGGTTTACACATCCGTCTTGAAGGTGATGCAAACGACTATGTGGGTAAAGGTATGGCAGGTGGTCGTATCTCGATTTTCCCACCACAAGGTTCACCTTTCCAGACACAAAACACGGCAATTATTGGTAATACCTGTTTGTATGGTGCAACTGGCGGTAAGCTTTTTGCAGCGGGTACAGCGGGTGAGCGTTTTGCGGTTCGTAACTCGGGCGCATTTGCTGTAATCGAAGGCGCTGGTGATCACTGCTGTGAATATATGACAGGTGGTGTGGTGACTGTGCTTGGTAAAGTAGGCCATAACTTTGGTGCGGGCATGACGGGTGGTTTTGCTTATGTACTTGACCTTGACAATGACTTTGTAGATTACTACAACCACGAATTGATCGATTTAAATCGTATTTCAACAGAATCTATGGAAGACCATAAAGAGTTCTTGTTGCGTATTATCGATGAGCATATTAAAGAAACAGGTAGTGCTTGGGCTTATAAAATCCGCAATGAGTTCGATTTCTACAGCCGTAAATTCTGGCTTGTGAAACCAAAGGCTGCTAATTTGCAAACGCTTTTGAAAACCACACAAGCTGATCCACAATAATTCCACGACTGCAACGACATAGGCAGGTGCGGACAACAGTGAAAACCGCGCCTACCCACGGAGAGAGACATGGCAGAACGCCTAAATAATGACTTTCAATTTCTGGATGTAGCACGCCAAGATCCAGAGAAAAAAGATATTACTGTCCGCAAAGCAGAATTTGTGGAAATTTATAAGCCTTTTACATCGGAAACTGTTACTAATCAGACTCACCGTTGTTTAGGTTGTGGTAACCCATATTGTGAATGGAAATGTCCTGTACATAACTACATTCCAAACTGGTTAAAGCTCATCGCTGAAGGCCAAATTTTCCAAGCTGCTGAGCTTTGCCATCAAACCAACACATTACCTGAGGTATGTGGTCGCGTATGTCCACAAGACCGTTTATGTGAAGGTGCTTGTACCTTAAATGATGGTTTTGGTGCAGTAACCATTGGTAATGCTGAAAAATATATTAACGACACAGCCTTTGCTTTAGGTTGGCGTCCAGATATGTCGGGCGTAAAATGGACTGACAAAAAAGTTGCAATTATTGGTGCTGGTCCAGCAGGTTTAGGTTGTGCGGATATTTTAGCTCGCGGTGGCGTTAAACCAGTTGTATTTGACAAGCGTCCTGAAATTGGTGGCTTACTTACATTCGGTATTCCAGAATTTAAAATGGAAAAAGATGTCATGAAACGCCGTCGTGAAGTTTTTACAGGCATGGGCATCGAATTCCGTTTAAATACTGAAATTGGTACTGATGTCACCATTGATGAATTACTTGCAGAATATGATGCGGTGTTCATGGGTATGGGAACTTATACCTATATGAAGGGTGGTTTCCCAGGTGAAGATCTTGCGGGTGTTTATGATGCGCTTGATTTCTTGATCTCTAACGTAAATCGTTGCCAAGGTTGGGAAAAAGACCCAAGTGAATACATCAGCTTAGATGGTAAAAAGGTGATTGTTCTGGGCGGTGGTGATACAGCGATGGACTGTAACCGTACTTCATTGCGTCAAGGCGCTCATGATGTAACGTGTGCATACCGTCGTGATGAAAGCAACATGCCGGGTTCTGCACGTGAAGTAAAAAATGCCTATGAAGAAGGTGTGAAATTCTTGTTCAATCGTCAACCGATCGAAATTGTTGGTGAAAATGGCAAAGTGACAGGCGTAAAAGTGGTAACGACACAAATGGGTGCACCTGATAGTCGTGGCCGCCGTAGCCCTGAACCAGTTCCAGGTTCTGAAGAAGTATTGCCAGCAGATGCAGTTTTACTTGCATTCGGTTTCCGCCCGAGTCCAGCTGACTGGTTTGGTAATGTGAGTATTAATCTTGATGGTTCAGGGCGTGTTGTCGCAGCTGAAAAGCAAGAATTCAAATTCCAGACATCAAACCCGAAAATCTTTGCTGGTGGTGATATGGTCCGTGGTTCAGACCTTGTCGTAACTGCAATTTGGGAAGGCCGTCAAGCTGCCGAAGGCATTTTGGATTATCTCGGTGTTTAATAAAGTAGTTTGTTAAAGCACTCAAAAAAGCCTACTTCAAGTAGGCTTTTTTATTGTCTACCATTAGTCACTTTGATGCTTTTAGCAAAGACAATAAGCTTTTTTGCCCTTTTTAACCTTCCAAGCTCGCGACATACTCAAAGCTTCCTTCTTCAATACAATAGGTGTTGAATATGAACATCGCAGGTATGACGGCAGAAAAATCATATTTAAATCGTCGAAAAGCGTTGGGTATTACTGTACGTCGCCTTGAGTTTAATCCTAAGGCGATCAAGCGGCATTATTTTGCGAATTCACCTCTCATGTCTCACTTTTTAACTGCACTTTCCTCGACTTTTCCTGTTGGTGAGCAGTTTTTCGTAAATAGCGTACGTAATGTGCGTGATAAAGTCTCAGACCCCCAACTACAAGCACAAATTGCAGCTTTTATTGGACAAGAGGCTATGCACTCCAAAGCGCATAGTGAGTTTAATGACGCTTGGCGGCGTGATGATTATAATCTGGACAGTTTTCAAAATTGGCTAAATCAGCGTGATAAATATTTAAGAACGATTCCTCCTAAACTACAATTGGCTCTTACTTGTGCTTTTGAACATTTTACTGCTCTACTTGGCGCATATGTTTTACAGCATCCAGAGTTATTAAAAACGTTAGATCAAGATGCACTAAAACTTTGGGTATGGCATGCAATTGAAGAAATTGAGCATCGTTCAGTAGCATTCGATGTCTATCAGCATGTATATGGAGATGATCGTATTCGTCACTTACTCATGCGTAGTGTCACTACAGGATTTGCCAGTATTGCTTTTTATGGAACAACCCGCTTATTTTGGCAAGATAAATGGAATAGCTTACCTAAAATCGGAGGTAATTTATTTGGTTTATATTTGCTGGTTAAAATGCTTGTTCAGCTCATGCCCGAATATTTCGCATATTACAAAAAAGATTTCCATCCAAGTCAAAAGGATTATGGTCGTATGGTCGATTACTGGAAAAGTTCTTTAGCAGATGAATATCAAATGGCAAGTTTTCACCAAGAAAAAGACCAGTTATTAAATTAATAAATAACCGGATTGAAAAATCCGGTTTTTAAATCAATAAAATAAAAGCAACACAATAATGCCAAAATCATCATACAATCGAGGAAAGAGGTTAAAAATATAAAGAAAAACTTGAGGATAATGTGACGATGAAAACATTGAAACAACTCGCGATCGCGACGACACTTGCCAGTACCTTATTATTTTCAGGGTGTGGCTATAACACTTTACAAGTCAAAGATGAAGCAGTAACGGCAGCTTGGTCTGAAGTTCAAAACCAATATCAACGTCGATCAGATTTAGTACCGAACCTTGTAAATGTAGTTAAAGGGTATGCTAAGCATGAAGAACAAGTATTAACCGAAGTTACACAGGCACGTTCGAATGTTGCTGGTTTAAAAGTTGATAAAGAAGTTTTAGAAGATCCAGCATTACTTGAAAAATATCAACAGGCTCAAAGTCAATTAACAGGGGCTTTATCTCGTCTGATTGCTGTTTCTGAAAATTATCCAGATTTAAAAGCCAATACCCAATTCCAAGAACTGCAAGTTCAACTTGAAGGAACAGAAAACCGTATTGCTGTGGCTCGTAATCGTTATATTACAACAGTGCAAGACTACAACGGATATGTCCGCCAGTTCCCGCAAGCAGTGACTGCAAAAGTAATTGGTATGCATCCAAAAGCCAATTTCGCTGCAGAAGCATCTGCACAGCAGGCACCAAAAGTTTCTTTTGATTAATTTTAAGAATCAAAGGAGAGCTGCATGAGAAATAATATATTGCTTCAGCTTAAGCAAATTAAGGTATTTATTGTTACCTTAATTTTGCTCTGTTGCGGTGTTCTTTTTCAGAATGCGGCATGGAGTGAAACTAATATTGCAACTGCTACTGATGAAACTGACACCATTGTAGCGGGCAAAATTATTCAGAAGCAGCAGGCTCAAGCTTCCGCTTCTAAAAATGAGCAGTCTGCTTCTGGCGTAGCTCCCCAAACTCAAGTCGCCAACGATATGGCAGATGGTGAATCGATTCGTGGTTTGCCAACCTTAAATCAGCCTGTGATTGATCAAGCAAATATCTTAAGCGAGGCAGAGAAGCAGCAGCTCGACCAAAAAATTCTAAGTTTATATCAACAAGGCAAAGCACAAATCGGTATTGTCATTGTTCCAACTACGGGCCAAGAAGATATTTTTGATTATGCATTACGAGTGGGTGAGCAGTGGCAATTAGGCTCAGCTAAGCGTGACAATGGATTACTCATTGCGGTTGCGGTAAATGACCGCCGTATACAAATTCTAACTGGCTACGGCTTAGAAGGCATATTACCCGATATTGTGGCAAGTCGAATTATTCGAAACCAAATTACACCCTATTTTAAACAAGCCCAATATGCACAAGGTTTGAATGCAGGCCTTGATGAAATTGGAAGAGTTTTAAATCTTGATCCAGAAGTTGCTCAGCAAGCTGCTCAAGATTTAAAAGAACGACAGCACCAAGCTGCTGAAGAGCAACAAGCCAAACAAACAACGCTCACGATGGCTTTATTTATTCTTGTTGCTGGAATTGTGGGTTCATTTATTGTAGGGCGGCCTCTAAGCGCATCTACGGCGGGCGTTGCTGCTGCAGTGGCGGGTTTTGTAAATGGAGCCGGATTAGTAACTAGCTTACTACTTGGTTTTGGAATCTTCTTTTTACTCATTACTTCAATTGCGCAGCTTATTTTACAGGTTATTCTGAGTGGTGCAGGCGGAGGAGGGCGTGGTGGTGGCTTCGGCGGTGGGGGCGGAGGCTATGGCGGCGGTGGAGGTCGATTTGGCGGCGGAGGTGCATCAGGGTCATGGTAACAACATCAGAAACAACAGAAATCATTACTCAACCTAAAATTGAGGACTCTGTAGAACCGAGTCTTAAACGCTGGTTTAAGCATTTTTGTTACTTACCAGCCAGCAGTCGATATTTTTCAAAACAAGATAAACAAACGATTGCTGATGCTGTACAGCAGGCAGAACATGGACATGTGGGCGAAATACAAGTAGTAATTGAAGGTCACATTCCATGTTCACAGGCCTATCGGCAAAATACCCGATTAAGAGCACAGCAGTTATTTGCAGAGCTTGGGGTTTGGGATACCGCATTGAATAGTGGCGTACTACTTTATTTAAATTTATGTGAACGTACAGTAGAAATTATATTTGACCGTGGTATTAGAAATGCCACTAATGAGCAAGTATGGCAACAGATTTGTGAGTCTATCGTTCAACAACTTAAACAAAAACAATATCAGCAAGCTGTAGTGATTGGCGTTCATCAAATTGGAGAGGTAATGTCACGTTTTTATGATGAAAACATGCCAGATCAATCCAATGAATTAGGAAATGCCCCGATTATTATTAATTAAATTATTGTCTAAAATTCTTATATCTCATAGTTTTCTAAGTTTTTATTTTTAAAAGGTGACTGACAAAAAACGTCACCTATTTATTTATTTTTAAAGAGAATTTGTTCACAAAAACGAATATAAACTTTGATAAGTTTGTTTTACTTTTTTTGATGTGTGATGTGTTGTAGCGAAAAGGCATGTGACGATTTTTGTCAGTTATTTACAGTAATTTTATATTTAGTAAACTGGAAAATTAATATAAGTTTTTGTTTTATAAATAAAATAAAAGTTGGCATAGATGCTGCAATATAGTTGAGAGCTGAAAAAGCTTCTATAAAAACATACATACAATCTTTGGGGAAAAAGGCTATGAATGCACAAAAAGGTTTTACATTAATTGAACTTATGATCGTGGTTGCGATTATTGGTATTTTGGCGGCGATCGCGATTCCTGCATACCAAAGCTATATTGCTAAATCACAAGCTTCTGAAGCATTTACATTAGCAGATGGTTTAAAAACAACAATTGCTACTAATTTGCAATCAGGCACTTGTTTTGCTTCTGGCGCCGCCGCCGCCGCCACCGCTGATTCAATCGCTGGAAAGTATGGAACTGCAACTATTACAGCAGATACAACTGCGGGTGGTAGCGGTTGTGGTGTTAGTTATACATTTAAGGCTACTGATGTATCAGATAAATTAACAAGCAAAGTAATTGGTATGTCTGTAACTGAAAATGGTGTAATTAAGCCATCAACTGTTACAGTAACTGATACTACTCTAGCTGATTATTTACCTCAGTCTTTTAAATAATAATCTAAGTATTTGAAAATATTTATAGTTATTTTAAAAAAAACGCATCTTTAGGGATGCGTTTTTTATGTATAAAGCAATTGTAATCAACAATAATTAATTGGAACTTTAGATTCAGTTGACTAAGTTATCTGTATAATTCCCTGCAAGTTCTAAGTCTTTTCACTCGTCACTATGCAAGTATTCTTCCTATTCCTCGCTGCAATCCTGTTAGGTTTTGCATGGTTGTCTCCATTTCACTATAGTCCTTGGGTCATGTTCTCGAGTGAAGTGAGTACTTTTGGGGCTGGATTATGCGTATTAGCCGCTCTAATTCAGCAAAATATTAAAATTCCTAGAGCACAACTATTGTTGCTGCCATTTGCTTTCATTCCAATAGTGCAGTGGGGTTTTGGTTTAGTTTTTGATCTGAGCACAGCCTTATTGAGTTCATTTTACTTGTTAGGTTTTTGGTTTATGGTCTTGGCTGGCTACAACCTGTCCTTAGATCAACAAAAGCGAGATCAAATCTTTTCTGGTTTTAGCTTACTCGTAATTATTGTTTCCGTTGCCACAAGCTTAATTGCAATTTGCCAATGGTTGAATATTGAGTCTAATATTCCCTATGTACTTAAGTTACAGGGTAATCGTCCTTATGGCAATTTTGGTCAACCCAATAATATGGCAACCTTTTTAATTATTGGGTTATTAGGGTGTTTGTATTTATATGAAAAGAACAAAGTAACTATCTGGTTGTTATTACCTTCAGCACTGATTATTTTATTTACGGTTGCATTGAGTCAGTCAAGAACTTCATGGATAGTTTTTCCATTTTTACTTATTTATTGGATAATTAAGCAGTTTAGAAAGCAAAAAAGATTTGGATTTGCTCAAGGCTTTTTGTGGTGCTTAACATTTTTTTTAATTGCTGGCTTGATCTTACCTTATATTACTCAATTCATCGAATTATCTACAAATACACAGATTACTGAAACAAGTACGTTTGTTGCTCGGGCAGGTTCGGGGCATGAGCGTGTAGGTATGTGGATACAAATATTGCATGCTATCGCTCAGCAACCATGGGCAGGGTATGGATGGAGTCAAACGAGTGTTGCTGTAGTTGATAGTATTCAATATGGAACTGTACATGTATGGTTTAATAGTGCCCATAATGTACTGCTCGATTTAATTGTCTGGAATGGTATTCCATTAGCAGCAGTAATCATTGCTTACTTTGCGTGTTGGTTCCTTTGGTTAAATCAACAGGCTAAAGAAACCATCTCAATTATAGCGATTATGATGGTTTGTGCCGTGTTGATTCATGCCATGTTCGAGTTCCCACAGCGTTATGCTTACTTCTTACTTACCTGTGGTTTTTTGCTTGGTATTATTCAGGCACAGACTCCTGTACTTAAAGGAGTTGTACTTAATAAGCAAATTTTCCGCTTATTATGGGTAGTCAGTTTACTGCTTATTATTGCGATTTTACGTGATTACAATGTTTATGTTCTGAATAGTAATTTGCTTTATAAGAATAAACAGCCAAATGCAGAGTTCATGGGAAGCAGTAAAATTTTTGTTTTAACGCAGTTTGAAGAGCGTTTAAAATGGATTGAACTTAATCCAGAAACTAAATTACCTGAAGCTGATTTAGTCCAGTGGGGAAATTCAGTAAAGAATAAAGCGACTCCCTATAATTTACGTAAATATGCAAAATTGCTGGCTTATAATGGAAAACCAGAGCAAGCAGAGCAGCAAATATTAATTTTAAAGCATCTCTATAAGCAAAAAATAACGCTACCAGAGTTATTAAAAGAAAAGTAATAAAAAATCCCCTTGTACTCAAGGGGATTTTTTTTATGAGAAATTACATCTGACTCTGGATATAATTTTCAATGCCAACGCTGCCGATAAGGTCAATTTGAGTATCTAACCAGTCCCAATACTCTTCTTCTTTTTCTAAAATTTCTTGAACGAGATCACGCGTCACATAGTCTTGTTCTGTTTCAGCGAGTGCAACTGTTTTTTGAATCGCTTCTATATTTTCTTTCACTTTGCGAATGTCACATTGCAGAACTTCTTCTGTATGTTGACCAATGTAAAGTTTGCCTAAATGCTGAAGGTTAGGCAGGCCTTCCAAAAATAAAATACGTTCAATAATTTTGTCTGCATGCTTCATTTGACGAATTGATTCTTTATATTCGGCAGAGCCAAGCTGCTCAATTCCCCAATCATTAAACATGCGTGAATGTAAAAAGTATTGATTAATTGCAGTTAAATGATGATACAGCACTTGGTTGAGCTGATTAATCACATCACGATTGCCTTTCATTGTAGCTACTCCAAAACAATTTCTGCCTCAATTCAATTAAGGCAATCTATAAAACCATTTTAGTGAACAATCATGGATATGGCGAGTAATTTATAGAACAGCAAATGAAAATCGCAATCAAAAACAACACAATATTAGTAAAGGGGAATTTTTAGCCAAAAAAAACCGCTTGAATGAGGAACTATTAACGTTCAGCAAAAAGCGGTGGAGGAGCTAATAAATACGGTTAAATGTTTATAATTCTCTTACGCAGCCACGGAAATACGAGCGGCGATTTCTGCTAATTCTTCACTAATAATAGCACGTGCTTCTGGTGCACAGCGTCCACAGCAAGTACCGAGATCAAGCAAGTCGCGAATTTCGCGATAGCTTTCAGCGCCATTTTCAACAGCGTCTTTAATATCTTGATCGGTAATGCCACGACACAAGCAAACGTACATGGGAGTGATCCCCAAATATAAATGCGATAATAGATATTATTGATAATTATTATCGTTTGTCAATGAAATTCATTTAAAATCTCATTTATTATTATTGGGATTTTGGATAAAAAAATACCACCTGAGCGGAAATCCAAGTTGTGTTCAGATTTTATACAAAGGTGGTTCATGATTTGGAGCTAAGAATTTAAAGGAAAATATTCAATATATTTTTATATCTTATTGATTAATAATTACAATACCATCCATTTCTACTAATGCATCTTTAGGTAGACTAGCTACACCTAATGCTGCACGGGCAGGGTAGGGTTGAGCAAAATATTCACCCATAATTTGGTTTACAAGTTGGAAATTTGATAAATCGGTTAGGAAAATATTGAGTTTGGCAATATCTGCTAGAGAGCCCCCAGCAGCTTCACAAACCGCTTTTAAATTATCAAATACACGGCGAATTTGAGCTTCGATACCTTCTACAAGTTCCATACTGTATGGATCTAAACCAATTTGCCCTGAAAGATATAACGTATTGTCTACTAAAATAGCTTGAGAGTATGTGCCTATAGCAGCAGGGGCATTTTCAGTATGAATCACTTGGCGGGACATTTGGTTCTCCTTGATTAAATCTCATTCCATCATAATCGATGATAGGTTTGGACAAAAGTATCATCGATTTAACTGATTAAGTGGATTTGGAAAGTTTGATTTTGTTAAAGAAACATAAATCTGACCAATCGCCCTTGTAAAGACCTAGCTTACTTTTGAGACTTCCATTTGGGGATTAGGAGCATCCAAACGTTCAATACGCGGGAAACCATAATGCATACGTAAGTCACGGATGACTTTTGCAATATGTTTACGGTTGTTAACTACAATATTAACAAAAGTTCTTTGCTCATTTGAGTGAACCATTTCTACGCCTGCATTATTTTTACGGCATTGATAGATTAGGTCTGATACCTGCTCATCATTCATTGCCCTATCTATAGCGAGGTAAGCAGTAAAACGTACATCATCTACATCATCTGCTTTCCATTGAAGCGGCATAATATTTTCAGGGTGAAGATGTTGCTCATGTAGCAAGTTATGGCAGCGTATGCGATGCACAATTAACCCACGACGTGTTAAATGCCCTTGAATTGGGTCGCCTAGAACTGGATTGCAGCAATGTGCATATTTAACGTCGATACCTTCAGTACTTTGAATGAGTCGATCTGAATTTTCCACTTGTGGATGTTTGTCATGAGCAAATAGGTGATTAGCTACGAGTTGAGGCAGTAAGTCACCAACAGCAATTTGCTCAAACAATGTATTTTTATCGCCGATGTGGCGCCATTGAAGTAAATCTAACCAGTCGGCTTCAGAAAGATCGTTAATCGAACGATTGAATAGTTTCAGTGCTCGAGAAAGTGCTTGTGCACCGACTAAACGCTGTTCTTCAATGTCTTGGTCTTTAAGGACATGCTGTAATGCACGGCGAGCTTTTTGAGTATTAATAAAACTTAGCCAGTCTGGATTTGGTGTTGCTAAAACATCCGTAATAACTTCGATAACCTGACCGCTAATTAAGGGTGTCGACAGTGGTTTAATTTCACCATCTACTTTTGCACCAACTGCATGATTACCTAAAAATAAACTTGCTGAATAAGCAAAATCAACTACGGTAGCACCTTGTGGTAACTCATGGAGTTGACCATGTGGTGTATAAACCCAAATTTTTTCTTGATGTAAGTAATCTAATAAATCATTAAAAGTCGTTTTTGCACATTCTCCATCGATAAGCGTATTCAGATTTTGCATAGAGGCCTGAATGGCTGAACGACAAGTTTGCGGTGCATTTTCACCAAGCACTACGCCAAAGCGAGCAGCTTTGCGCATAAGCTCGGTTTGAATGGTAAGAGAGAGTGTGGTTTTTTCGCCTTTAAGTTTAATCAGCAAAGATTGATTGCCACCAGGTAATGGACGACGGATATGGTCTTGGTATTGGATGACCTGAAAGTTTTCTCTTAATGCATCAACTAGGCGGTCACAGTCAGCAATTGTTTGTAAAACGATTTCAAAAGCATGGCTATGGGTAAGCTCTTGTAAATCCATCTCATTTTTAACGAAATGGCGTAATAATTCGATATTGTTATTTTTCTTTTTAATGCGGCCTTGAATATGATAGTTATGGAGAAGTTCAGCGAGGTTTTGTTCCCAGATACTTTGATATTTACATCGCTCTGGTTTGGTTAGACGTAGTGCATTTTGCACGTTATCAAACATATCAAGATCAAGATTTTGATAACAAAGATTTTCTAGATTATCGCCCATTTCGTTCATGCCGACTAATCTTGCCATTGGCACAAAAATATCAAGAGTTTCTTGAGCAATGCGGGCACGTTTATCGGGACGCAAAGCACCTAGCGTTGTCATATTATGATAGCGATCAGCTAATTTAATAATAATGACACGTGGGTCCTGTAGGGTCGCTTGCAAGATTTTTCGGAATGAGGCAGCCTTGTTATATTCTTTATCACTTGACTGGCTAAGTTTGGTTACACCATCAACTAGTTCGGCAACTGTCAGACCAAACTTTTCAGTAATATCTTCTTTTGTATATTGCGTATCTTCAATAACATCATGCAAAAGTGCTGCCATTAAGGTTTCAGCATCTAAACGCATGTTCGCCAGAATGCAGCTGACAGCAATTGGATGCAGAATGTAGGGTTCACCACTTTTACGTGTAATGCCAGTATGCGCTAGATCGGCAAAATCACAGGCAGCAAGCACTTTCTCGACCTCACTTACCGATAAGTAAGGGTCGATAATCAATTTAAGCTGTTGCTTGGCTTGGCTGACCTCTTCGCCTGGCATAAATCACCCTTTTTCCTAATGCTGAGAAACTAAATCTATCTACTTCTTAATGAAAAGCATATTGCGGAACTTGTCAATTTTTTCATTTGAAAAAGTGTATTTTTTTTTCAATGAAAATAATTGCTTTTTTCAATATCTTTAAATTCAAGACAAAGCCAAATAAAAAACCACCGCAGAAAAACGATGGTTTTTTTATAAAACAGAATTAGTTAGAAAGAAAAACCTTCTAAATTCAAGCTGTTTGTAGAAAGAGCAAGATCAAGACTAGAAGTTTGATAATCTTGTTCACGTTGTTTAAGAATTTCTTTCGTAACGTGTCCTGCCGCGATTTCGCGCAAAGAAACTACAGTCGGTTTGTCGTTATCCCATTCTACAGTTGGCTCCATGCCTTGACGTGCCAATTGACGAGCACGTTTACTTGCAACGAGCACAAGCTCAAAACGGTTGTCTACATGATCTAAACAATCTTCAACGGTGACGCGTGCCATAAAAGTTCTCGTTTTGGAATGGTGAATTTGAACAGACTAAACAGTATAAAAGGCTTTCGATCTAGACTCAAGTTATTCCTGTTTTGGTTGAGGAGTAATCAAGTCTTGAATTAATGTTTGATGACGTTTGGCTTGCTGAGATAATACTAAACGGTTTGCTGTAATCACAGCTTCAAGCTCATGTAAGGCTTTATTAAAATCATCATTGATAATGATGTAATCAAAGTTCGTGTAATGCTGCATATCTTCAACTGCACAGCTTAAACGATGTTCAATGACTTCAACTGAGTCTGTACCACGATTAGATAAGCGCTGACGTAGGTCAAACTGAGTAGGGGGTAAAATAAATATTTGTTTAGATTCAGGAAAAAGTTTTCGTACTTGCTCTGCACCTTGCCAATCAATTTCAAGTAAAACATCGTGCCCTTGAGCTAACTGTTGCTTTACCGTTGTTTGAGAAGTGCCATAGTAATTACCAAATACTTCAGCGTATTCAATAAAACCGTCATGGTTGACTTGGTCTAGAAATTCATCTTTTGTAGTGAAGTGATAGTGAACACCATCTAATTCACCAGGACGTTGACCTCGGGTAGTATGCGAGACTGAAACATGTAAATTGCTTACACGGTCAAGCAGGGCTTTCACCAAAGATGTTTTGCCCGTTCCTGATGCAGCAGAAACGACAAACAATAGACCCGACATGATATTTTTCCTGATATGATAAAATATCTTCGCTATTGTAGTGTACCGTGCGTTTAAACTGAATAGTTTTAATTGCAAATATTCAAGAGAAATTCCCCTGTTTTATTAATTTTGAGGCTGTTATGGAAATTGTGTTAGCTAATCCGCGTGGTTTTTGTGCCGGTGTTGATCGAGCCATAGCAATCGTCAATCGGGCTTTAGAATGTTTTAATCCGCCTATTTATGTACGTCATGAAGTTGTACACAATAAATTTGTGGTAGATGACTTACGTCAAAGAGGGGCAGTTTTTGTTGATGAGCTTGATCAGGTTCCGGATGACTCAATTGTAATTTTTAGTGCGCATGGCGTTTCAAAAGCAGTTCAGCAAGAAGCAGAGCGCCGGGGCTTAAAAGTTTTTGATGCCACTTGTCCTTTAGTTACCAAGGTTCATATTGAAGTGACTAAATATGCACGTGAAGGTACTGAAGCAATTTTGATTGGTCATGAAGGACACCCTGAAGTTGAAGGAACAATGGGTCAATATGACAAATTAAAAGGTGGTGAGATTTATCTTGTTGAAGATGAAGCTGATGTGGCTGCACTTGCAGTAAGACATCCTGAGAAACTTGCATTTGTAACCCAAACAACTTTATCTATTGATGATACGGCTAAAGTCATTGATGCGTTGCGTGCAAAATTTCCTCATATTCAGGGGCCACGTAAAGACGATATTTGCTACGCAACTCAAAACAGACAAGATGCTGTGCGTGACTTGGCTGAACAGTGTGATGTGGTGTTGGTTGTAGGCTCACCTAACTCATCAAATTCAAATCGTTTACGTGAGCTTGCAGAGCGTATGGGTAAAGCTGCTTACCTTGTAGATAATGCTGATCAGCTAGAACAGTCATGGTTCAATGATACTTGCAAAATTGGTGTGACAGCGGGTGCTTCAGCGCCGGAAATTCTGATTAAGCAAGTGATTCAACGTTTACAAGACTGGGGCGCGCAAGCACCTAAAGAATTAGATGGACGTGAAGAGAACATAACCTTTAGCCTTCCTAAAGAATTACGCATTCACGTGACTCAAGCATAAAGTGTGACTTATTTAACATACTGATTTTAAAATAGTAAAACAGATAATTGTTGATGTGACGATTATCTGTTTTTTTATACCCTTTATCTGCTTTGTATTTGTTTTGTAAATCTAAACCGTAAAATTTAAATAATAAATAAAAAATTCTTAAGTTTATTTGGGGTTTAAGGGGATGAGGGGAATTACTCCACAAGAAGGGTTCACCTTGGTTGAGCTTATGGTGACGATTGCAGTAATGGCGATTATTGCAATGATGGCTGCGCCGTCTATGTCAAATTTATTGGAAAATAAACGACTAGAGGGAAATCAACGAGACCTAATCAATGCTTTGTCGGAAGCGAAGAGCCAAGCAATACTTGGTCGACAAGACGTTTCTATTAATTTGAATTCAACAGCTTTAAATACACCCACTTCTTTTAATTGGAAAGCTGCTTCAAATAATACTCTTGAGCTCAAGAATATAGCTGCTGATAGCACACAAAGTTCCTTAACAACGACAACCTTGACCTTTAATGCGAATGGAATGGTAACTAATATCACCCAAGATACGCTTTTATCTATTTGTAATTCAAAAATATATAAAAAGAAAATTCTTATTTTAACAAAGCTTGGCACATTAATTTTTAAAGCTGAGGAGACATGTTAATGGGGGGCTCTAAACAACAAGCTCAAGCTGGGGTTGGCTTATTAGAAGTGTTGGTTGCTTTAATTTTACTTGCAATAGGGATTTTAGGATATGTTGCCTTGCAAATTCGGGCTATGGATGCTTCTTCAGAGGCTTTAAGTAAATCTCAGGCTATTATGATTATGAGAGGATTAGCAGAAAATATTCGCGTAAATAGTACTCAAGCTAGCCAATATCCTATCTTTGTTCGTAGTTATAGCAATTATTCATCTACCACCACAGCCCCTACGTTGTGTTTCAACACAATTTGTACCCCTTCTCAACTTGCACAATTTGATGCTTATCAAGCAGCAAGAACTGCAGATCAACTAGGCATGAAAATCACAATGTCAAATTGTCCTGGGGTCACAACTACAATGGCCCAGCAGAGACAGTGTCTATTTGTTTTTTGGGGCAAAACCACTCCAACACTTACGACAAATGGGGGCGTCACGAGTGTGGATGTATCGAGCTGTATGAGTACGAATGGTGTTTATACCAATAATTCGAATTGTTTAATGATGGAGGCATATTAATGACTCACTCATTTGTATCGTGGAAGCAACGAGGCTTTACATTAATTGAGCTTATGGTTGCATTGGCTTTAGGCCTAATTTTGGTCGCTGCGGCAACTCAATTATTTATTGGTGGACTTCTATCAAGCCGCTTGCAAAAAGCAAATGCTGAAATACAAGATAGCGGTATTTTTGGCTTGGAATATATTGCACGTGATATACGTCTTCTAAATTATGGAAATGTAATAAATCCAATATTAACGGATACCACGCCTTGGGGAGGTGTTGTATTAACTGGTTCAACAGCAACTAATAATGACAGTGTCAATTTTGTTCCTAATGTTGGCACAAATACCTATATTGCTGAGACACTATTAAGTCGTGGTGTGGGAGATACGGTAAGTACCGTTAGTAATCACTGGAAAGGCCTTTCAAATATACAGAATAGTTCAAATGCTGCTATGCAAAGCGATCAGCTGACTATTCAGTTTATTGCTCCTACAAATATGACAAATTGTGAAGGCGTGAATGTACTTGCTGGAGATTTAATTGTAGAGCGGTATTTTTTACGTCTTGATACGAATGGTAGTTCTCAGCAAGATTATGCGCTTGCATGTGATGCAAATACTCCCTCTAGCGTAGCTACGGCACAACCTACCACTGTGTCTGGATTAGGAGATGCTGGTCAAATTATATTGCCGCGTATTGACCATTTCCATGTGTTATTCGGCGCAAAGAATGCTGCTGGCAATTTTGCTTATTACACAATTCCCCAATATCGGGCTGCCGCACAGGCTGCCCGAGATGCCACTCCACCAGTAATGGCACCTAGAATTCTTTCAATACAAATATCGGTGTTAGCCCGTTCTACTAACAATGCCCAAAATAAAGCAATAGATCCCACACAGTCGTTTCTTATGTTGGATCAAACTGTACATGCTTCTGATAACACAACTCGATTTTTGCGCCGTGTTTATAGCGTAACAATTGCTCTACGTAATGCGATGGGGGAAAGTCTATGACCCATTTAATTCATGAAAATATTAAAAGTAAATCTAAGGAAAAAGGAGCAACCCTTATTGTTGTGCTGATTATTTTATTGGTTGTTGTTTCTGTAGGTGTTTTAGCAATAAGAGTGGCAATTGTTTCTTTAAAAGTTGCTACTAACAGCCAAGTTAGCCAATTAAATTTTCAGTCATCTGATACGCCTTTAGAACTCATTGTACAGATGAATCCTACTACCCTAACTAATATTACAAATGTGATTGGTGCTGCGCTCAAAGAGCATGAAAGTAACCCAGGTGCAGAATACAACTTTTGTTATAAACCTGTTTCTACATCAACAAATTTTGCTCAGACCCGAGGTGCAAGTTTACTTCGAGCAGGAAGTGCTAATAATGCAGTCGTTGAAGATGGGGGAGTGGCAGGTTTTTGTGATCTAACAAATGACTATGGTAGTAATCGTCAAGCGGTGGTTACTCAAGTTGCTGTGAGTATTCCTACAGATGCTGCAAGTGATATTCCTGGCTCTAATTTACCACGAGGAACAAACACCTCCGAAGGCACACAACTACCTAAAAGCATGCTATCTACGCAACGTATTCGTGTTATTACCACTGCTTTTTTGCCAGCCTACGCATCTACCTCTATCGAAACTTTGCAAAGTGATTGCTTAAGTACGAGTTCAGCAAAAATTAGTGACAATTTTGATACCGCGTTAACGGCTAAACAAACACTAGCGGAGTGTTTGGCAAATCATAACGTGCCTTTTAGTACTCAAGTTCAAGAATTTAACTATACCAATAAGCTTACTCAAATTACGGCACCAGGTTCATAACGGGGAATATCGTGAAACTAAAATTGAAGAATTTTAAGCCAAATAATTTATGGTATGCCATCTGTTCGAGTTCAGTTGCTTTTACATGGATGATGGCAAGTTCCGTGGTGCAGGCGAGTGATTTACAAATTTATGCATCACCTACAGCAGGTAAAAAAACGATTGTAATGATGTTAGATACCTCAGGGAGTATGACATCTAATAGTTATAACGAAAATCGCTTGGCCATGCTTAAAAATGGTATGAATGCTTTTTTAGCCAGCAATAATCCTGTTTTAAATGATACTCGTGTGGGTTTGGGGAATTTCTCTGCAAATGGAGATAGCCGAAGTGGACAAATTTTGGTGGCTGCTGCTCCCTTAGGTGATGCCAGTACTTTAAACACGGTGGGTTCACAGCGTTATAAACTAAAACAGGCTGTTGCAAATTTAACTGCTGGTGGATCAACGCCTTCAGCACATGCTTATGCTGAAGCTGCTGCTTATTTGATGGGCACAACGACCTATTCAGAGGTGAATTACGCTATTAGAAAAGATAGTTATATAAAGCGTGTTCGGAAATTTGATAATAGAACAGAATACTCATATTGTACGAATTATCGCGATTCACAGATTGATACGGCAAATTTATGGCAGCCTTGTCGTTCTAGTAGTTATTGGAGTAACTGGTCAACATCTAATCCGGGTGTAAATACGGCAATTTCTTATGATACTTCGTCTGATTTAACCTATTCTTATACTTATTACTACACCACTTTTAACTATGCGATAGCAAACGCAGATAGCGGAACTCCAAAATCAAAAATAAATGATACATCAAACAACCCAAATATCGTTATAGATCGAAATGCTTCTAATTTAAATGCCATTTATCAATCTCCTTTGCCAGCGGTGGCTAATCGTCAAAGTTGTGATGGACAGGGTATTTACTTTCTATCAGATGGTGAGCCAAACAATACAACAAATACTCGTTCTGCAAGTGTGATGTCGACTGCTTTGGGAAGTACGTTGGGAGCAGATTTTAATTGCTCTGGAGGGCTTTCTAATACCTCATCAGATTCTGGCTGGGCTTGTATGGGGGAGTTTGCGAAACGACTATTTGATAAAACAAAAAACCCTGCTGGAGTTTCTATTCAAACAGCATTTGTTGGTTTTGGTAGTGATTTTTCTAGTTTAAGTTCGGATGATGTTAAAAATGCATGTCGTTTAAGCTCAAGAACCCAATCTGACCGAAAAGGGGATGACTCGTGTTCTCCAAATCAATCTACTAATGCAGTAGCTACTCCCGGTTATGGGAATGGGGGGTTTTTCCCTACACAAAGTGCGCAAGGGGTAACAAACAGCGTTATCTCTTTTATTAATAATTTAGATAAAGTCCCTTTAGAACCTTTAACAACAGGCGCTATCTCGGTTCCTTATGATGCTTTAAATCCAAAAAATTTACAGGAATATGGTTACTTACGTGCTTTCGAGCCTAATCCTGCAAATACGTACTTAACTTGGCGAGGAAATCTAAAGAAATATCATGTTGTTTTATCTGGTACTAATGCTGGTGCTTTTGAGGCCAACACGGGTGGGCTAGTCTATAATGCAAGTGGGGCATTTAGAAATGGTACGAAAGACTACTGGAATAACTCTAATTATAACGATGGAGGTAAAGTTTTTTTAGGGGGTTCATATTCGAACGTGCCTTTACCCATAGCTGGACAAGCTGAAACACATGATGTAGAAGGAAATATCACTAAATATTACTATGCAGTACAAAGTAAAATTCGAAACTTATTTACCGATGTTTCTGCAGTTGCAACAGATGGTAGCTTGACCAAGATATCAACCTCTGGAACTAATTTACTAAGAATTCCAGCAACTCCTGCGGAGGGAACCAACCCTTTTGATAGCGCAAATAACACAGCAAACTATGTATTAGGAAAATTTAATGCATCAACTGGACAAGATATTTTAAAAGCTTTCCCGATTAGCTTGAAATTAAAAATATTAAATTATCTAGGTTACTCAACTGATATAGGTGCTGCGTCTTTACCTTCGTCTTTGGTTGCATCGAATGAACCGTATTTATCGATGGGCGGAAGTATTCATTCTTTACCGGTACAGCTTACCTACAGTGGAACATTAGATGGAAATGGGAATTTAACATCTGCACGTGAACAATCCATTCTCTATGGAACGATGGAGGGTGGTTTACATATTGTGGATGCTTCAACTGGTGTGGAACAAATGGCTTTCGTTCCTGCCGATATATTAAATGATCCAGTCGCATCAAAGGCTTTAGTTGTTGGTCAAAGTGATGCTACAGCACCTGCTCACGGTATGGATGGAGCTTGGGTATCGGATCCAGCATATAGTATTACTACCACAGGAAGTGGTAGTGCTGCAGTTTCAAAAGTGACTGCAAAGCAAATGAATATTTATGGTGGTATGCGAATGGGTGGCAGCAGTTATTATGGCTTAAATGTCTTAAATCCTGCTTCACCTAAGCTCCTCTTTAGAGTAGGGGTAGATCAAACGGATTATAATCGTATGGGGCAGAGTTGGTCTAAGCCTGTACTTGCAAATATACGTTATAACGGGGTTATTAAACGGGTCATGATTGTTGGTGGTGGCTACGACCAATGTTATGAAAACCCAAATATTACCTTGAGTAACTCTTGCTTTACGAATGCAAAAGCAAAAGGAAATGCTGTCTATATTATTGATGCCAAAACTGGGGAACGTTTATGGTGGACTAGTGATACTGGCTCTAATATAGATAACTCTAATATGAAGCATAGTATTGTTAGCCGTATTAGTACCTTAGATCGAGACGCTGATGGTTTGGTAGACCATTTATATTTCGGCGATTTAGGGGGGCAAGTTTTCCGTATCGATCTTAATAATAACCAGACAAAAACAAATTCAACTTATAGCAGTTTCGGTATTCGAGTTGTTCGATTAGCCAATTTAGCAACGAATGACTCAACTTATGATAGCTCGAACGATTATATAGGTGGGAATGCGCCGCGTTTTTATGAACCGCCAACAGTGACAATTCATGATTATGGAATCCGCACTTTTATTACTGTAGGTATTGCTTCAGGTGACCGTAGTACTCCATTGGATGTTTATCCGCTTACAGGGCGTGAAGGTATGTCACCTAGCACAGCATTAAGCGGACGCCCTGTAAATAACGTCTATGGAATTATCGACAAAGACTTTATTAAAAAGAATTTAATGTCTTTAACTGATAGCCAACTTGAAACAAAAGATATTACTCGATCGGCTCTTAGAAAAAATCCACAAATTTTACGATCTGGAGAAACACGAGTAGCACAAATTTTCTTTCCAAATACAGGGACGGGCCAAGGTGGATGGTATCGCTCACTTTCTAGTACGAGCGGTGGTATAGAGAAAGCCAATAATAGTTTCCGTATTAAAGGCGGATTAAAAGCTTTTGAAGAGCCAATGGCAATTACGGGGACTTTAATTGTGCCTGTTTATGACCCGCAGGGAACAGGCATTGTGGCGGCAGACCCATGTTTGCCACGTGTGGTAGGTGAAACGGATCAGCAGACTTATTGTTTACCATTTGGAGCCTGTCTTAATTCTGATGGATCAATTGATCCGAATAAAGAAGATACTAGTGGGTTTGAAACACAAACAGGTGGTAATTGCCCAGTAGGAGTTTCTGAATGTAATAAAAAAGTAATTGGAGCAGGTATCCGTAGCATTACATTTGTACCAACTGAGGATAACCCACCAGCTACAAATAGTTGTGGGAAGTTAAAACTTTCTGGTAATGAGCAAGGAACTGGGCAGTGGCAATGTACAAGTCATTTGGTTCCTATGCGTTGGTATGAGCGCTATCGCTAAGGGATTATTTATGAATAAATACTATATCCAGCGGTTTAATCAGGGTGTTACCTTGATTGAACTCATGGTTGTCATAGTGATTGTTGCTATTTTCGCTTCGATTGCCATCCCTTCATATCAAGGCTATACCCGTAGAGCGACTGCTTCTGCTGCCAAAAGTGAAATTTTAAAATTAGCTGAACAATTGGAAAGACATAAATCCAAGAACTTTACCTATAGAGGTTTTACTACCACATCTGTAACGTTGCCTCGTGGCAGTTATACGATTCAGATTAGTGATGATACAACGACAGGAAATTTATTGACGAATAATGCTGCCAATGGACAGACATGGGTAATTAGAGCGACGTCTACAGATTCAAGAAATTTTAATTTTATTGCTAAGAATTCAGGTTTACGTTGCCAAAGTTTAACAGCTACGGCTGTTGATAATGACTGTGGTGGAACAGCTACTTGCAATGTATGTGAAGCAAACAGTGAGACTTGGCAATGAAGAATGGTTTTACCTTAATAGAGCTTATGATTGTAGTGGCGATAATTGCAATTTTAGCAGCCATAGCTACACCTTCATATTTACAATATTTACGTAAAGGACATCGCGCAGCTGTTCAATCTGAAATGATGAATATTGCCCAAACCTTAGAATCACAAAAAATGGTCAATAATCGTTACCCATCCAATGCAACTATAGCGTCGATTTATGGCTCTAATGTGAGCCCTCAGCAAGGTCAGGCCTTATATAATTTGACTTTTGCTAGCTTGGATGATTCAAGCTGGGTACTCACAGCTACACCTATTTCTACTACTTCTCAGGCCAGTGATGGGATCATTTGCCTGAATGATCAAGGGCAAAAATTTTGGGCAAAAGGTGCAACTGATTGTGCGTTATCTGCTGTATCAAATTGGTTGGAGTAGTTTTAAATTCAAAACTGCGGATAACTCAAAATTTAATCTTTCTTTCAGGGCAAAAATCACGTAGAATGTTGCCCTCTATGAAAGGGGTTTGAAGTGTTGCCGATGGTCGGCGCAGGGATAATCCGTAAGAATTATAAGGCTTTTATCATGGTTGTTATTCGTTTAGCACGTGGCGGCGCAAAAAAACGTCCATTCTATCAAATCGTTGTGACTGATAGCCGCAATGCACGTGATGGTCGTTTCATCGAGCGTATCGGTTTCTTTAACCCGACTGCACAAGGTCAAGCAGAAAAACTTCGTTTAGATGCAGACCGTTTTGCTCACTGGGTTTCTCAAGGTGCTCAACCTTCTGAACGTGTTGCTTCTTTAGCTGCTCAAGCTAAAAAAGCTACTGCATAATTTTTTTGTAGTAGGTAACCCATGACATCAACACAGAATGTTCCCGAAGATCGTATTCAGATTGGACAGTTACGTTCAGCTTATGGATTGAATGGGTGGCTCTGGGTGTATTCAAATACAGAACCCATGAGCAATATGTTTGACTACCTGCCTTGGTACATTGAGACCAAGGCCGGTTGGCAAACAATAGATGTAAAACGTTGGAAACCACATGGCAAAGGTCTAGTTGTTGCTTTGAAAGGTGTGAGTGATCGCACTGGAGCAGAAAACTTGGTTGGCGCTAATATCTGGGTTGCTAAGTCTCAACTGCCAAAAGCAGATGTAGATGAGTACTACTGGTCAGATTTAAAAGGCTTAACAGTGTTGGGTCTGGATGATGAAGAACAGGAAGTAAACTTAGGTAAAATTCATGAGTTGTTTGAAACTGGAGCCAATGATGTAATGGTGGTACATGCTACCCCAGACAGTATTGATTCAGAAGAACGCATGATTCCTTGGCATAAAGATGTAGTACAACGTGTTGATCTTGAAGCTGGTCGTATTTACGTCAATTGGGGCGTAGATTATTAATCCTTTTAGGATTAATACAGCAGGAAAATAGAGGAGTCTGTGATGTTTTTTGCAGTCATTACGCTTTTTCCTGAAATGTTTGAAGCGATTACAGCCTACGGCATCAGCGGACGTGCGGCAAAACGGGATATAGTACAAGTTACTTGTATTAATCCTCGTGATTTTGCTGAGGGAAACTACAGAAGAGTGGATGAACGTCCATTTGGTGGTGGCCCTGGGATGGTAATGATGGCTGAGCCTTTGGCGAAAGCAATTGCACATGCCAAACAGCTTGCCTCACAAGCAGGACATGTTCATGTTCCTGTAGTGTATATGTCTCCACAAGGCAAAACCTTAAATGAACAGGCGGTACAGCAGTTTGTTGATTACGACGGCTTAATTGTACTGTGTGGACGTTATGAGGGAGTGGATGAACGTTTGATCCAGCAATATGTTGATCAGGAATGGTCAATTGGTGATTATGTTTTATCCGGTGGTGAACTGCCCGCTATGGTGTTACTTGACAGTATTATTCGCCGTTTGCCGAATGTAATGTCAGATGAACAGTCAGCAGTACAAGATTCTTTTGTTGATGGTCTTTTAGATTGTCCACAATATACAAAGCCAGACCATTTTGAGGGGCTGGATGTACCAGAAGTTTTAAAATCTGGACATCATGGCAATATCGAAAAATGGCGCTTTTTGCAGCGCTATCAACGAACTTTAGAACGTCGACCAGAGTTGGCTGAAAAAGTAGAGTTGAATAAGCAGCAGAAAAAATGGCTAAAAGATACGCAAGGGAGTGGTGGTAATTCTTAACCGCTATTCTCAGGAACGAAAGTTCTGCAACAAGACGAGAAGCAATGCTTCGAGTTAAAGCATGATTCTATTTAATAGATAGTTTTATGTATATTTTAAGGCTCTTTATAGACATATTGTCATAAAGGGAAAGATAAACGGGTTGATATGCGTTTTAGCCTCTATCCCCAGCGGAACCTCAGACCTCTTCTGACTCCGCACATATTGGAGATTCCCACAATGAGTGGTAAACATCCTTTAGTTCAAATTATTGAAAATGCACAGTTAAAAACTGATATTCCTGCTTTTGCTCCTGGTGACACTGTTATTGTCCAAGTTAAAGTAAAAGAAGGTGAGCGTGAGCGTCTTCAGGCATTTGAAGGTGTTGTAATCGCGAAGAAAAACCGTGGTTTAAACTCTGCATTTACAGTTCGTAAAATTTCTAGCGGTGTTGGTGTTGAGCGTGTATTCCAAACTCACTCTCCAATCGTTGCTAAAATCGAAGTGAAACGTCGTGGTGACGTTCGTCGTGCTAAACTTTACTACCTCCGTGACTTGTCTGGTAAAGCTGCACGTATTCGTGAAAAATTACCAGCTCGTAAAGCGTAAGCTTATACCGAGTAAAAAAATGCGCCTTTTGGCGCATTTTTTTTGTTTAAAAATTATAGTCCTTGAAGTTTTAATCGGTTTGCATGTTGACGGTAAACCGAGACAGGATCTGAGGCAAAAATAGAGCGTATCCCAAGCACTTGGTTCACTTCATCTAAATGATTCCAGTTGTAGTCATCACGAATTGTTTTACCAAATTTGGCGCTGCATCGTGAAACAAGCCCATCATTATCACCAAACGGATCTACCACTAAGCTACTGCCTGTAAGGGCAATATCAAATGGGTCTAATGGATTAGTCAGAGCTTTATTTCCTGAGAAAGAATACATATAAATACCTTTCTCTTGATATGTTCCCTCACCACAAGAAGTAGTTGGCATACCCATAGGAAATTGAGCATTAAACTGAGCTGAACCTTGAGTTGATAAGCTATGAGCACCTGCTAAAGAGTCGTGCGGATAGCTTGTCGGATCTAGACCTCCTGCCCAAGTAATTGCTGCTGAAAACCAGTTTACTAAAGTTGCCACACCTGAAAGAGGAGTACCCTCAACATTCAGGATGACATCTGCCATTGGTGATCCCTTGTGGGGTGCGCCAATCGTAGTGAGTGATGCCACCTTTTCTGGCATGATACCAGCCACATAGCGAATTGTTGGCCCCCCGTGGCTATGACCGATTAAATTGACTTTGGGCTTACCGGTAATAGCAATAATTTCTTCTACTTGCTGTGCAAGTTGTTCTCCACGCACTTCTGTTGAGTTAAATGGTGAGACTCTTGTTGCCCAGACATTTCCTCCATTACGGGCAAGATCAGGAAGAATTTGGTACCAATAATCGAGACCAAGCGTATCTGTTCCAACTCGGCTAAAGCCTGCCATACCGTGGTTAAAAACCATTGGATATTTTGTTTGTGCGTAAGATGAATATACGAACGAGCTTTTAACTTGTTCAGCATTTGTTGCATGGGCCGCTGAAATACTCAGTCCTGAGAGCATTGCAGCGCAGAAAAACATTAACTTCCTTTTCATTTTTTACTCACTATTTTTATTTTGTATGAAAAGCAGCTTCTTACTGCTAGTGAATGTTAGCCAGTTCCCAAAAAGGAAAGGCTTAGTAATTAAATGGCAGTTCACCTCCCTGATCATGGACCGTTTCAAAAGTTCGAAGTCTTAGTTGTTCTTGTGATGAATTGAATTGTTGTTGGCGTAACTGCTGAATTGCTTGGTTTTTGGCGCTATCACTCATGTTACTTTTAATAATTTCATCTCGACCATCGAGGTAACTGGTGACCCTTTGTTGCCAAGCATTCCGTTGTGTATCTAAAGTTTCTAATCTTTGAGTTGCCTCGGCTCCAACAAGTGCTGTACGCATCTGCCGAAGCTCTTCTGCCGAACCCTTACGAGCTTTAATTTGTTTAGTCAGCGTATGTAAATCATCAAGTTTGGAGAGTTCTTGTAGGTTGTGTTGCCAGTCTTCTGGAAGTTCTTCAAAACGCTCTTTAAGCTTTCGTGCTTTTTCAATTTCGCTTAAAGAAGAGTCCTCAAGTATCTGCATTCGATCTAGCGTATAGTTCTGATAGATATCTTCGCTCGAAAAAAGCCCTTCAATTTCAGAAGCAGAAAAAAAGCGTTTTCTTATATCTTGGATCGAGTTAAAAATCTTTTGAAAATAATTTTTATCTTGTTGTTTTACTGAAGGTGCTTGGATTTGAGCAAGCTGTTCACGATATTTTAAATAACGCGTCCATAAATCCATAATCTGTGAGCGAGCTGGCTCTAGATATTGTCCTTGAATAAATTTCCCAAAGTGAATTTTGATTTGTTCTAAATCATTTTCCCCATATTGGGTAATAAAATATTCAAAGCAGTCGCGGGTTTGACTATTCACGATCAAATGTTGAGAACTATCAATTTTTAACTGGCAGTTAACTTCGGTGTCTTGCTGACTTTTACTATGGTACGTATCTTCGTTTAGCGATGAATGATCTGTCTGAGGAGATGATGCTAAGTTTTGAGCTTTACTTTCACTCATCTGACCTGATGTGTTTTTTGAGTCAGGACTTAACCAATATACACATGCAATGAGGCTCAAAATAAAAAATCCGAGCACACACCACAATACCTTCTTCTGCATCCCTTGCATAAAGATATCTTCCTTAAATTTTAATTTGTTGTTTTTTTACTCGATAATTAATGTGCCATAAAATAAGTGAAAAGGCACCTAAATATTGTGAAAATATCTTGCCGAATTTGCTAACATGTCGGCACTTTTTTCTAGCTTTGTGTTCCAGTAAAAATGACGACAAAAAATCAAAAAATTTCTCGTCGCCATATTAGTGGTGTATTTCTATTAAATAAACCATTAGGGCTCAGTTCAAATGCGGCTTTGCAAAAAGTGCGTTGGTTATATCGCGCCCAAAAAGCAGGTCATACAGGAGCTTTAGATCCTTTGGCGACAGGGTTGCTTCCTATTTGTTTAGGAGAGGCCACTAAGTTCTCACATTATTTGCTGGACTCAACAAAGCGCTATCAAACCACCGTTCGATTGGGGCAAACCACAACGACAGGGGATGTGGAAGGAGAGATTCTACAAGAACGCTCTGTCCCTGTTCTGAGCCAAGAGCTTATTGAACAAGCCTTAGAAAAATTTAGAGGTGATATTCAACAAATTCCGCCAATGTACTCAGCTTTGAAAAAAGAAGGCAGGCCGTTATATGAGCTTGCCCGAAAAGGTATCGAGATTGAGCGTGAAGCACGTCCAATCACAATTTATGCCTTAGAGTTAATTGAATTTACCGAAAATAGTATCACTCTAGATGTAACTTGTTCTAAGGGAACATATATTCGTGTATTAGGTGAAGACATTGGTGAGGCACTGGGCTGTGGTGGGCATTTAACGATGCTAAACCGGACTCAAACAGGACATTTTGAACTTATTCCGAGTTATACCATTGAATATCTAGAATGCTTAACCGAAGAGCAAAGAGAAGCATTGTTACTTCCTGTTTATGCTCCAGTTGAACATTTCTTAAAAATTCAGGTGCCTGAAGGGCGTGAAAAATATTTTTGCAACGGTTTAGAAAGCAATATTGAGCATTCTGCAGAAGCAGAAGTTTTGGTTTTTTCGGGTGACCGCTGTTTAGGTTTAGCTGAGATTACCGATAAAAAACGGTTGGTACCTAAACGTATCTTAAATTTGTAGTAGCTGTAGAGTATAGAGCATGGGCATGGAATGGGATGTTATCCTGAGTTTGATCTTTTTTGCGTTTACTGCGGGAGCGATTGATGCTGCTGTTGGGGGCGGCGGACTTATCCAGATTCCAGGCCTTATGAGTACTTTCCCGACCATGCAGACTGCAACGGTGATTGGTACTAATAAGCTTTCTTCAATTTTTGGTACAGCATCGGCTGCTTATACTTTTGCGAAAAGAGTGAAGTTGCAATGGAAACTTTTAGCAGTCATTGCTATTTGTGCTTTGATTAGCTCTTTTGCTGGTGCTGCTTGTTTATCCTTAATTCCTCAATCTGTATTGCGTCCTTTCATATTTGTGATGTTGATTGTGATAGCAGTTTATACCTTGGTTAAAAAGAACTTTGGACAGGTTCATACAGAACAAAAAATTACTAATAAAATGCTAATTTTGGCAGGGATTGGTAGTTTGGCGATTGGTTTTTACGACGGTATTTTTGGCCCGGGAACGGGAAGTTTCTTTATCTTCTTCTTTATCCGCTTTTTACAAGTCGACTTCTTGCATGCTTCTGCCTTATCCAAAATTGGTAATTTTATGACCAATTTGGCTGCATTAAGTTTCTTCATTCCGACAGGTCACGCTATTTTGCACATTGGCTTAATGATGGCAGTCGCGAATGTATTGGGTTCTATTGTTGGGGTGCGTACCGCGCTTAAATACGGTAGTGGTTTTGTCCGTATTATCTTTTTAATTTTAGTCAGTATCCTGATTTGCCGTTTGGGCTACCAAATGTTTGTAACAGGCTAAATATTTCGGAAAGTATGAACTGATCAGAAGGCGAAGTTCATACTTTTTGCGATGCCATTCAAAATCATAAATATAAAAATAATTACAGAAGCTTACTAGAAAGAAAACAGTGTAAAAAATAGTCTCATTTTAAGCTACTTAAATAATATAAATTTCAACGTATGATAAACCTTGAAATAAAAAAGATTTTTTAGCTAAAAATGAGGAAGAGAATGAATATTTTCGAAGCATTAAGAGAAAGCCATGAAAATCAACGTAACCTTTCTGAACAACTCATTCAGACACATGGTTTAACAGAAGAAAGAAAAGAATTATTTGATGCATTAAAAAATGAACTCTATGCCCATTCTGTTGCCGAAGACCGTTATTTATATATTCCTTTAATGTTTGATGATGTCGGTTTAGATATTACGAGACATGCTTTATCTGAGCATCATGAAATGGATGAATTGGTTGAACAACTTGAAAAAACGGATATGAGTAGCCCAAGCTGGTTAGCAACTGCCAAACAGTTGAGTGAAAAAGTTCATCATCATTTAAAAGAAGAAGAGCATAAATTTTTCCAACAGGCGGGAAAAATTCTTAAAGACAGTGAAAAAGAAACGCTTGGTAATAAATATTTAAAGGAATATAAAAAGTATAAAAAGCAGCAATAGTATTTAACTATGCTACTTTTTTAGTACTTCTTAAAGTAACTCCAATCGACGCTAGCATTACACAAGCTAAAGCCACCCATTGCAGCATGCTGATTTCTTCGTGAAGTAATAAGAAGCCCGTTAATGCTGCTAATGCTGGTGCTAAACTCGTTAGAGTACCGTAAGTTAATTTATTGAGTTGTTTGAGTGCCATTAAATCAAGAGCGTATGGAATAGCAGTCGCTAAAATAGCAATAAGTAACGCTTTACCCCAGTACTGCGTTTCAAGTAATGCAGGAGCATTATGCCAAATGCCAATGGGTAGTAAGGTCAGGGCAGATAATCCAATTCCGATGGTTAAAGCATGCATGCCTATATTTTGGGTCACAACTTTCTGACCAAAATAAATATAGAAGGCCCAGCAAAATCCAGCACCTAGCGCACATGCAGCGCCTACATAGGAAAAGTGGTGTTGTGTTGGGTCTTGCCAAGGTACCATCAGTGCAATACCTAACATCGCAAATGCGACCCAAATGTAGTCACTCTTTTGTTTAATAGAAAGTAGAGCAAGACCTAATGGGCCAATAAACTCTAAGCCCACTGCAATCCCTTGAGGTAACTTTCCAAGCGACGTATAAAATAAAATATTCATGAGACCTAAAGATGCGCAATACATCAATAAATCACGCCATTTTAAATAGGGTAAGCGCGACCAGATTTTCCACGAACGGAACATGATAGCGACAATAACCGTTGCAAAGCTCAGCCTTAAAACTGTAACGGTGAGAGGGTCTAATATTGCAATGAGCTGCTTAGCAAATGAAGCACTAATTTGATATGAGACCATCGACAGAATCATATAGAGCACAGCAATAATGGGAAGATTCTGCATGGAAAATACCCGAGGGCCTCATCTAATATTATTTAAAATAACAATGTTCAATTATAGCGAATGCCATGTTCCAACTTGCAGTTTTAGTCGATTTAACTGACTGTTTTTTCACGTTCCTGACGTGCTTTTTGGGTGGTTATAGTGCAACCGACGGAAGCTGCAATAATTGTTGCGAGTGCTAGCCATTGATTCCATAATAAATATTCACCTAAAAAGATAAAACCAGAAAGTGCAGCAACTGCGGGTTCCAAGCTCATCAATGTTCCGAAACTTAAAGGTGTTAAATTACGTAGGGCTAGCATTTCTAAAGAGAATGGTAATGCGCTGGCTAAAATTGCTAAGCCAATAAAATAAAAAAGATAGGGGAGCTCTATCACTTGGCTTATTGACCCTGAAAAAAAAGTAATCGGTAGCAATACACATGCGCCTACAGTCATTCCTAAACACACAGTGTGATTACCTGATATACCTGAAGGCTTTTGACCCGCAATAATATAAAGTGCCCAACACGCGCCCGCACTGACTGCAAATAATACCCCGATCCAATCCAGACTATGAGCCTGATTAAAAGGGAAAAGTAAAACGAGGCCAACAATCGCTAAACTGACCCAGACAAAATCATATTTTTGGCGTGCATGATATAAGGCTACACTTAAGGGACCAATAAATTCAAAAGCAACCGCAATACCAATCGGTAATCGTTCAATCGACAGGTAAAAAAGTGCGTTCATTCCTGCAAGCGCAAAGCCATAAGCTAAAATAGCTTTCCAGCGGACCTGACTATAATTAATTCGCCAAATTTTAAAAATAAAGGCAAGAATAATTGCACCTAAGCATAAGCGCATTGCAGAAACAGTAAGTACAGGAAAGTTCTGGAACAGAATTTTGGCTAAAGATGCGCTGCTTTGTACGCTCAGCATAGCGAGAATAAGAAAGCCCAGTGCATGTAGCTGAGATTTCTGGTTCGAACTGGACATTTTATTATTTGATCGATTGGTATACGTTTCACATGATAATGTAAATGTCCATAAAAAAGCCACAGACAATGCTGTGGCTTTTAAATTTACAATTAGTATTAGAACAATACACGCACGCGAATTGTACCTTCAACTTCATGCAACATATCTAAAGCTTCATGAGAAGCAGAAGCGTCAACGTCCATTACGAGGTAACCGATGTCACCTTTAGTCATGAGTGATTGACCAGAAATGTTGATGCCTTGCTCAGCAAACAAGTTGTTGATTTTAGACAATACGCCCGGTACGTTTTTGTGGATGTGCAATAAACGGTGTTGGCCAGCAGTCAATGGTAACGCGATTTCTGGGAAGTTCACCGCAGAAAGCGTCATACCCTTGTCAGAGTAAGCAACAAATTTCTCTGCAACTTCTAAACCGATGTTTGCTTGCGCTTCCATGGTTGAACCGCCAACGTGAGGAGTCAAAATCACATTGTCTAAGCCGCGAAGTGGAGAAACAAATTCTTCACCATTTGCTTTTGGTTCTTTAGGAAATACGTCAACCGCTGCACCAGCAATATGACCAGACTTGATTGCATCTGCTAAATCTTCAATTACTACACATGTACCACGTGCAGCATTTAGGAAGATTGCGCCTTCTTTCATTTTTGCAAATTGTGCTTTAGTGAAGAAGTTGCGTGTAGATGGAACATCAGGCACATGTAATGTAACAACATCAGCAGTCGCTAAGAGTTCGTCTAACGAACCAACTTGGCGAGCATTACCCATTGGTAATTTAGTCACTGCATCGTAATAAATCACATGCATACCTAAGCTTTCAGCAAGAACAGAAAGCTGAGAACCGATGGAACCGTAACCCACAATACCTAAAGTTTTGCCACGAGTTTCAAAAGAACCCACAGCAGATTTGTCCCAACCACCACGATGACAAGCCGCTGACTTTTCAGGAACACGGCGAAGAAGAAGAATCGTTTGAGCAAGTACAAGTTCTGCAACCGAACGCGTATTTGAATACGGTGCGTTAAATACAGGAATACCACGTGCCATTGCTGCTTTAAGATCAACTTGGTTTGTTCCGATACAGAAACAGCCCACTGCGATCAATTTATTTGCAGCTTCGAAAATTTCTTCAGTCAATTGGGTACGCGAACGAATACCAATAAAGTGAGCATCTTTAACCGCTTCTTTTAGCGCTTCGCCTTCAAGTGCAGTTTTGCGATAGTCAATATTGGTGTAACCCGCAGCGTTTAGAGTATCGACTGCGTTTTGGTGAACGCCTTCTAACAAAAGGAAACGGATTTTATCTTTAGGTAGTGAAAGATGTTGGCTCATTACGGCTCCGCTACAAAGGCCAAATTTGGTGGCGCTATCATAACATAATGGTCGGTACTATAGATATTTCGTTTGCGCCGTGATCTTATGGCAATTTTATCTATATCTAATCACTTCTATTTATGGCTTGTTGACAGTCTAAAAATGTACTTGTCATTTTAACTTAAAAAATATTGATACTTTGAAGGTTCATAAAAAGTCATTTATGAACGTTAAACATGTTTTGTAGTGACAGTATCTCTATTCTGAACTTTATCGCTTGTGCTGTTGCATGTAGAATATAGTTGTTCCCAGAACATTATGGCTCTTATTCGGGTTTAAACCGTAAGAAATAGGGCGCCATAGTCCCACCACAGTTTACTTCTTGCTAGGTCTGCAAACGATGAATGCTCCAGTCGCTTTAACACCTGAGTTACTTACCCAATTAACAGCAATCGTCGGTGAAAACCGCATTAAAACCGATGCTGATAGTCTCGAAAACTGGGGTAAAGATCATACTAAGCATTTTAATCCGAACCCATCGGTCATCGTTTTTCCATCGACTACTGAGCAAGTTCAAGCTGTTGTGAAGCTTGCAAACCAATTTAATATCGCAATTACGCCTTCAGGCGGTCGTACTGGTCTCTCTGCTGGTGCTGTTGCAGCCAATGGTGAAATTGTCATTAGCATGGACAAAATGAACCAGATTCTTGAGTTCTTCCCGGCCGACCGTATGGTTCGAGTACAAGCTGGTGTTGTGACTGAACAATTGCAAAATTATGCTGAAGAGCAGGGTATGTATTATCCAGTTGACTTCGCGTCAGCGGGTTCTAGCCAGATTGGCGGTAATATTGGAACCAATGCTGGTGGTATCAAAGTCATTAAATACGGCATGACACGTAACTGGGTGCTTGGTTTAACCGTTGTCACTGGTAAAGGTGACATCCTACGTTTAAACAAAGGTATGGTTAAAAATGCAACGGGTTATGCATTACAGCATTTGTTTATTGGTGGCGAAGGTACATTAGGTTTAGTGACTGAAGCTGAAATTAAACTTGAGCGTCAACCGCAAAACTTACAAGTTTTAGTTTTAGGTGTTCCTGATTTTGATGCAGTAATGCCTGTATTACATGCTTTCCAAAAAGATATCGACTTAACTGCATTTGAGTTCTTTGGTGAACTTGCGATGCAAAAAGTTTTAAATAATGGTCATGTACAACGCCCATTTGAAACTGAATGTCCGTTCTATGTATTGCTTGAGTTTGAAGCGCCATATGAGCCGATTATCGATAAAGCAATGGAAATTTTCGAGCATTGCATGGAGCAGGGTTGGGTACTTGATGGCGTAATGAGTCAGAGCCTAGACCAAGTAGAAAGCTTGTGGCGTTTACGCGAAGATATTTCAGAATCAATTGCGCCGTTCACTCCATATAAAAACGATATTTCAGTATTAATTACTCACGTACCTGCATTTATTCGTGAGATTGATGCAATTGTTCAAGAGAATTATCCAGACTTTGAAATTTGCTGGTTCGGTCATATTGGTGACGGTAACTTACACTTAAATATTTTAAAACCTGAAAATCTGACTAAAGATGAGTTCTTTGCGAAGTGTCAGATCGTCAATAAATATGTGTTTGATACCGTGAAAAAATATGATGGTTCAATCTCTGCTGAGCATGGCGTAGGCATGACGAAAAAACCATATTTGGAATATTCACGTTCGCCTGAAGAAATTGAATATATGAAAGCGTTGAAGTTGACGTTTGACCCGAACGGGATTATGAACCCGGGTAAATTATTTGATCTTTAATGCTTGATGAGATAAAAGAATTTCTATTAAAAGCGTATCGAAAGATGCGCTTTTTTTAATCTATCATTTTTTATAAGCTTTCCAACCCGTCAAAATATGATAAATCAGCGGTAAAAGACAAAGAGCAAAGAAGCTACAAAGTCCAATGGCCCATACAGGCAAATTACGCGGATTACCTAAAAAGAAATAGGCAAAAATAGAATAAGACAACATTGCAAACATCGCCGTTGTGCCTAACGGAAGCGTTACTCTAAAAATTAAAATGCTAGCAAATGTTTTGTAGGGTTCCATGTTCCGATTGAGGCTATAGGCAATAATCATGAGCAATGCATAACCTAAAATAAACAGCATAAATAACGCGGCTGTAAACAGTAGAATAGTGCGCCAACTCTTTTCTTGCGCGGTGTGATCACCATTTTCATAAACAACAGTAATATGTTCTCCAACTACCGGCATATCACCAGAGCGGACCGAATTATCTAAAGTTAGTGTTTTGTTTTGATTGTCTTTAAATTGAACCTGAGCAGTGTGCATGAGGGTTTTAGTTTTATATTTACGCCCATTGGAATCGGTACGTTCAGTATCGACCCATTCAGAGGTATAGTTCACTACAGTTGCATCGTAACTTGGCTTGGTTGCTAAACCATATACTGCTTGTGAAACCCAATACGTAAAAGGGAAAAATAAAGCGCTAATACTAAAAACAACTGCGAATAAATATGCGAATTCAAATTTACTACTTTTACGATTTTTAGCTAAACGCTTGACCCAAAACTTGGTAAGCACAAATGACCAAACCATTAAGATTGCAACGACTATCAAGAAAACTTGCCCTGCATAAGTCAGTTGCATGGATGATCCTATTTGTTAGAGGGAATAGAAATTAATTTTATCAAATCATGATCATTAAGGTCGGTTGAATAGGATAAATTATTTGATCTTTAAGTGATTAGTCATCTTTAGAACTACATAGTTTCTACAGAGTAACCGATCAAGGCATAGCATCATAAAGCTATGGCTTTTGTTTTTTGGTGATAAAAATGCAACGTTTATTTTTAATTTCAGCTCTCTGTGCTGGACTTTTCACTGGGTGTGCGACAACCAGTAAATTAATACCTTTTGTGGGTTCAGAAACCCCAATGCAACAAGTACTTAAAGCTCAACCTGAGATTGCAAAAGAGCACAATAATACTTCAGTTCAGCAAGTGTTTAACCGTGTGGAATCACCCACTGTTTCTCGTATTACTGTCATTCAAACAGGTTTAATGGACGATTCTGTTTCTGCAATCCGAACAGAGTATGCATTTAAATTGGTTGATGAAAAGTGGCAATTGCAAAATAAGCAAAAAAGCTATCAATGCGCTAGAGGCAAAGGCTCTAGAGGTTTCCAGACACAGCTTTGTTCTTAAAAATAAAAAAGACGATAAATATATCGTCTTTTTTTATGGGCTAAATTATACGCCACTTTCTAAAATTTTAATTTTCACATCATCTACATCATCTTTAACTGCTGCATGATGTGCTTGCATATGAGGTGTAGCCAAATGTGCTTCAAGATGGGCAACGCTTGCCCATTTTTCTAACATCACAATTGTATCAGGCTCTTTAGTTTGGAAACTTGCATTTGATATATGATCAATCAAAGGCTCGTAGCCATGGCAACCATCTTCTGCTAAAACAGTTGGAATGATTTTTTGAAATGCATCCAATACATTTTGGCGATGTTGTCCACCCGATTTTGTATGAATTTCCGCAATAATAGTAAGCATGGATTTTTCCTTATTAGGCTGCTGCAAATACAAATTTAAGTGGGTTTTATATTCTTCAATATAACTATTAACGTCAGGCATTTTAATCACGTCATTGACAATAAAAGTAGGAAGTGTGCTCATTCCTAAAAACTGATTCGCTTTATGAAAGGGTAAATAAACACCATCAACACCCACGCCATGAAAAAATTGGTCTGCATCATCAAATGCTTCCATCGGGGCATTCCAAGTCAATGAAAGCATATATTTTTTGTCATGAATTAAACCACCTGAACCATATTTTTTTGATGTATCAGAACGGCTACGACCATCGTTTGCATAGAGTGAGCCATGACCAACGGTAAATACATCATCAATATATTTTTTTACAGTCCAAGGAGCGCCCATCCACCAGCCCGGCATTTGATAGATCACGACATCAGCCCATAAGAACTTTTCGACTTCACTTTCTGCATCATAATTGCTATCTGCACGAGTGACTTGAACTTCATGTCCGAGTTCGATGAGGTGTGAGGTTGCTAGTGTGGTTAATGTGTCATTTAATTCGCCATTTGAATGTGCAAATTGCTTGGCACCATTAATCACTAAAATCTTACTCATGGGAGTTACTCTAATTAAATTCTTCAATACGCAGCGTACTTTACGGAATTTACTCTTATAGAAAAATGCATGAATTGGAAAAATATTGTTGATTAAAAATCAATAATTAAATATAAATTTTAGTTGTTAAATAAACTTAATTGAATAATATCAAGAGATTTAATCTTACTTACAAAGTGCTACGGAAAAAACTGTTTGTGAGCTTTAGCATTAAGTTTGAGTAGAGCGAAGAGATTACCTATGAGAAAAATCAGTTTATTGGTTATTTTTAGTCTAACCATGCTAACAGCTTGTGCTCCAGCCAAGAATTCTTCTGCTCAACTTGCTGATAGCCCGATACAAGCTGTATTACTCGACCAACCCGATCTTCTAAATGATGCAAGTAATTTGGATATTTCACAGCAAATGAATGCTGCCGATGATCCCTCGAATGCACAAGTTATCATCTTACAAACAGAACCTAGTCCAGATGCGGTGTCGAAAACACGGACTGAATATTTATTAAAAAGAGATCAGCAAGTCTGGAAAATTGTGAATAAAAAGCAAAGTTATCAATGTACGAAAGGACAGGAAACCCCAGATTTTCAAGTTAATCCTTGTCCTTAATGATTAATTTTTATTATAGATGTGGATAACTTTAAGGTTATTCACAATAAAAAAGTATGGCTGTCGGTAAAAGAATAACGTTTAAACTTCTTATAATTGTCTGATTGCTGAGCAATTCAAAAAATGCTATTGTTGCGCTCGGTAATTATGCCAACTGGTAAAAATTATCAAATCTCACGCCATATAATTTTTCTATTCTTAGACACCCTGTGAATACGGTGTTTCACATTCTAAACATGCACTCTCACGGCATATAAAAAACTTATTTAAAGATTGATTGACCGTACTGTCATCATCATGACTACATCCTATTTTATATGTAGTTGTAGAGACATATGGCCGCTATTTTGAAGTGTACAACTCATGAAAAATATTCAAACGACAACGTTGAACCGTACAACGTTGATGTTTCCTTTGGCCTTAGTGCTATTTGAATTTGCGGTTTATATTGGTAATGACCTGATTCAGCCAGCGATGTTGGCAATTACTGAAGATTTTGGTGTAAGTGCAACTTGGGCGCCGTCTTCCATGTCATTTTATTTATTAGGTGGCGCCACGGTTGCATGGTTACTTGGGCCTTTGTCAGATCGTCTCGGGCGTAAAAAAGTCTTGTTGGCAGGAGTTTTATTCTTTGCTTTATGCTGCTTTTTAATTTTACTAACGCGACAAATAGAACAATTTCTGGCATTAAGGTTTTTGCAAGGAATAGGCTTAACCGTAATCTCAGCCGTTGGTTATGCTGCCATTCAAGAAAACTTTGCTGAACGTGATGCAATTAAAGTCATGGCACTCATGGCAAATATTTCATTGCTTGCACCTTTGTTGGGCCCCGTACTCGGCGCTTTCTTAATTGATTATGTGTCTTGGCATTGGGGCTTTGTCGCTATCGCTGTATTGGCATTACTCAGTTGGATCGGTTTGAAAAAACAAATGCCAAATCAGCAGGTCAGTGTTACCAAGCAACCTTTTAGTTATCTTTTTGATGATTTTAAAAAAGTGTTTAGTAACAGCCGCTTTTTAGGTTTAAGCCTTGCTTTACCTTTGGTTGGTATGCCTTTAATGCTGTGGATTGCTTTATCTCCAATTATATTGGTAGATGAATTGAAGCTAACGAGTGTGCAATATGGTTTAGCTCAATTCCCGGTATTTCTAGGCTTAATTGTCGGGAATATTGTCTTAATTAAAATTATTGACCGTTTAGCTTTGGGCAAAACCATCCTGATTGGTTTGCCTATTATGCTGATTGGTACTCTGATTTTGATCTTAGGCGTGATATGGCAAACCTATTTAATTCCTTGTTTGCTTACGGGCATGACACTCATCTGTTTTGGTGAGGGAATTAGCTTTTCAGTTTTATATCGCTTTGCTCTGATGTCATCTGAAGTATCAAAAGGAACCGTTGCGGCAGCCGTTTCGATGCTACTTATGATGAGCTTCTTTGCCATGATTGAGCTAGTACGTTATCTCTATACGCAATTTCATTTATTAGCTTTTGCTTTATCTGCATTTACATTTATTGCGCTCTGGTTTACCCAGCCACGTAATGCTTTAAAACAGGAAATGCAAGAAAGAAAGCTGCAAGGGAATGATTAATTTAAAAATACCGGAATTTATATTCCGGTATTTTTTTAACTATTCTTTTAACATTTTTTCCATTTCTTCACGGTCTGTTTCATAGGTACAACCTAATAATGTCATCGGACTTTTTCCGGTCATTTCTGATAAGTTGAGATTATGATAAACAGTAAAAGAATCTGCTGTTGCAGGCTCTGTCTTGACGGTGCGAACACCTCTAAAAAAAGGTAATGTTTTAAAGTCCGGATGTTGAGGTATATCAAATTTTTTCGAAAGTTGATTAACATTTGCATTTCGGAAAACGGCTACTATGCCTTGACCAGCCAAAGCAATTTCATGAGTTTTAATACCAAATAATTGAATGGGCTGAGCTGCTTTATATAAATAGATGAAAGGCTGTTCTGGATCATCAACTTTTTTAAAACCAAGCGCTGATAAATTTTCATCATATTCAGAAGCAAAATTGGTATAAGTTTCTTGATCTGATTGACATTCTATAATCTTTTTTAAATCATTTATTTCAAATGCATATGATGTGCTACTCAGCAATAAAAAAGTGGCACAAAGAAATTTATATATCTTTGGAAAGTACATTTTTATCCTCAATAAAGTGTTATAGCTATTTAATTTCTTGCTCTAAAAGTTTGTCTTTAAGCATCAGCAATTCTGGTAATGTTTCTAATAATAAACTGATTTGTTTCAAGACTAATGTATATTTCTCGGAAAGTTGTTCATGAGTGGTTAGGCCTCGAATTTCTTGCAATGTTTGCTCAATATATGTGTTGTCGGGTAGTGACTGCTCAAGTACGCTTTGACTAAGAATTTGCTGGCAACGCAGTAATAATTGTAAAACTTGTTCTTCATCAATTTTTTGTCGTTGACTGCCTAACGCTGCCACATAGCTGAGTTGACTGTGGCTATAAACCAAATAACGGAAAGCATAATGAATGAGTTCTGGATTAGGATTGGGCTCGGCACTTAAGCTTGAGATCATGTTTGATAGCTCAATTTGAGCATTATGGGCCGCACGACGAATTCGACGGTACTCTATGTCTTGATTTTTGCCATATTGGTATTGCTCCACAATCACATTGAAATAGTCGAGCGTCGCTTTGCTACTTTTCTTAATATTGTTAGGAATATTGCGAAAATTCCAATCAGGCCATATAAAACTTACAGCGAGCCATGCAATAAAACAGCCTAATAGCGTATCTATAAGGCGAGGTAAAATAATGCTGTAGCCTGCACCCTTTAAATTAAAAATTAATAGCACCATGAGGGTAGCCATAAGCGTGGCCAAGGCATATTTCTTTTGCCGTAAGTAAAAAAAGCATACTCCACAAATAATCGTAATGATTAACTGGCCTTCAATACTCGGTACAAAATATAAGATTGGTATTCCTAGTAAAACACCGATTAATGTCCCAATTGTTCGGAGCTTAAGGCGGCTTTTAGTCGCAAAATAGGTAATCTGACAAACAAATAAACTGGTCAGTAAAATCCAGTAGCCATGCTGAGCAAAGGGTAATAATGAAATGGCATAGCCCGCAGCGAAAACGACTGCAATTCGTATCGCATGTCTGAACAATGCAGATTGAGGGGTAAGCTGTTGCCGAAGTTTCAAGATCAGATCTGAAAATCCTTGAATATCATCATCAAGTAAATTTAAGTGCTCTTGCCTTGTCTGGGTATTATTTTCAGGGAAGGGCTGAGCATATTGCAGTTGTTCAAACTGTTCATGCATTCCTTTTAAATTATCAAAAATGAGTCTTAAATTTCTAACTTCAAAATTTTGTGGATGCTGTTGTATCCAGTCCTTTAAAGAACTCTCAAGGTGATTTAATCCTGTCTGGCTTTCTTGCGAAGGCTGAGATGGCCGATTATATAAAATACACTGAGCTAGATCTTGGCACGCCTGTGCTTGTAGGCGCAGATTTTTTTGGAAACGGAAAATAAGATCACTACGGCTAAAGTTCTGTTGAATATGTTCGTAATGTAAATAATTAGAGGTTGCTTGCTCGTGAATATCCCGCGCAAAAAAGTACAGGTTTAACCAATAGATACTTTTATTACTAACCCTAGAAGCCTTTAGTCGAGTGAGCAGCGAACTACGTATCTGGTTGAGGCTTTGAGCCACTTGTGTATTCTGTAGAGATAATTCATATAAGAGCTGTTCTACATTCTCTTTATTGTCGGGATCAAACAAACGTGCTTTTGCCTGTAGTAATCCAGAAATTTCTTTAAAAATTTGTGAAAGTTTATCTTGTAAGGGAAGGGTAGGTTTAATAATAAAAAATAAAATAGAGGTGAAACCGTACCACAAAGCTCCATAAACAAAGTAGGTGGGTTGCTGATACCAATGAGCATATTCTCCTAAACCGAACATGCTGTAAATGGAAAGCAAAATAGTGCCAAATGAAATTGTGGCATAACGTTGCCCTAACGCTCCTAATAAAATGAAAAAAGCACTTGAAAGAGAAAGATATAAAATAAAGAAAATTTTGTAGGGAGCGAGAAATCCAAGAATGCTACTGACTGTAAAAAATAGCAGGCAGACATAGACTAAGTTGCGTAATCGAATACTTAAACGGTCATCAAAGTCGGTTAATGCTGCTGCGATGGCACCTAAAGTCACAGGAACAATCAGCTCGTTATGGCCTAGCGAAAGTAAACCTAAAGTTGTGCCTGTGAGTACAATCAGAATTTGTAGGCAATAAATTAAAATGGAATTCGTCTTAAAACTATTAAATATTTGGGTCAGATAATTCACGGCTTTTGTTCTAAATTAGAGAATACGTGAGAAAGCAGTATGTAACTTTAAATTTTTATTACTTCAAAAATATTATTCTTTTTATCTACAAAAGTCAGTCAATTTTTTAAGATTTTATTATGAGTAAGGGAAGTGATAGTGATCAATAAAGTAACAAAATTGTGGATATCTTTTTAGATACCCACAATGTAATAGATAAATAAATTATTTAATAACACCACATGCAATTCGTGCTCCGCCACCGCCGAGAGGTAGAGGTGAGTCAGAGTAATTGTCGCCTCCCGCATGAATCATGATTGCGCGGCCTTGAATATCTGCAAGTTTCAAGCGAGGTGCAATCACGGCAGTCGTTGCAACACCAGTATTATCGACCACTAAAGCGGGTAGATCACCTAAATGGCCAGTGGTTGGAGTACCGTGATGAGGAGCTTGGTTAGGATTATAGTGACTACCAGCAGCTAAAGCAGCGCCAGGTTTCCCGTCTTTTACAGCAGGTGCACAAGAGGCATTTTCATGAATATGGAAGCCACGAGTACCGCTTGGTAAGTCAGCTAGAGCAGGGGTAATAATTAAACCTTTGTCGCTATCTTGAAAGCTAATGGTACCTAATTTTTTACCAATACCATTTGCTGTAACTTCATTTACATCTACCACTTTTTTCATATGCATTGTAGTTAACGCGTGAGCCGTATCGGATACAGTTTTTGTGACTGAACTACAGCCGACTGCAAAAAATGCTGTAAGCGCAAAGACTGCGCCAATTTTATTAAAAGTCTGCATGATTGGATGTCCTTATAAATATATATGATTGTTTGATTCAAACAAAGGAAGGCCTAGCCTACAAGTTAATTTAAATAGTCACTTTGTATCTTGAAACATTTTTAAATTAAATAAGTATGTCACTCTTTATGATTAGAAGATTCACTCTCAGGATCATAAATCATGGTTGTTTTGGGCATTGGTTCAGGTTCAATAGTTTCATGTAACCATTCACGCCAAATTGCCAATAAAACAGCCAAAATTACAGGACCAATAAACAAACCTACCAATCCGAAACTAGCAATACCGCCCAACACACCAAACATAATTAGTAAGAATGGAATTTTAGTCGCGCCCGAAATAACAAGAGGCCGAATTACGTTATCTGAACTACTAACAATTACCACACCCCAAACGATCACGCCAATGGCTTCCATGGTTTGTCCCTGAGAGAACAACCATAGGCCGACGCCTAAATAGGAAATTGGTGTACCAAATGGGATTAAAGCTAATATGAAAGTAGCAATGGTGAGTACCATTGGGTTTGGTACGCCTGCTACGAAATAACTTAATCCAGCTAAAAAAGCTTGAGCAATTGCAGTTAAACCGACACCATAGACTACGGCACGAGTCGTTTCAGAAATCGTATCAAGATAATGGTGAATGCGAGGGCCTATCACCATTTCTAATGCTTTACTCACCTGAGTTAAGATGAGTTGACCATCACGGTAAAAGAAAAAGAGACTAAATACGGCAAAGCCAAGTTTAACAATATTTTTACTAATTTCACCGAGCAGCACACGGCCATAACTTAAATGGCTTTGTACCCAAGCCGCAATGTTCTGAATGGTACTATTAGGATCGTTATTTAACTCATTGAGTGTGCGAGAAATTTCTTTTCCAACAAAAGGAAGCTCGCGAATAAAATCAGGAACGCTTAAATGGCCTGAAAAAACCTGACGTTGTAAGTCAAAATATAAGTTGCGGCCTTCATGCTGCAAAATAAAAATAGCGCATGTAAAAGGTACGCCAACAACCAAAATGACTAGGCTAATCATTAGTGTTGCATTTAAAGTATTACGGGTTTCTCCAAAAAAACGCTGAATTCTTAAATAAATAGGCCAAGTCATATAAGCAATGATGGCAGCCCAAAGTACAGGAACAATAAAATATTTCAGGATATTAAATCCTAAAAAAATCAAAATAAAAAACAGCCCAAACAATAAAACGCGCTGTAAATTAGGAGCGTATGGATGCACGAACGATATTTCTCTAATTTTCTACGTAGAATAAAGTCATATTAACTGAAAAATAACCTGAGGCAAATTTTAAGACCGTAATGTAAAGAACCTTATACAACTCTTTTTAGAGGCTAAAAGTCACTTAAAACCACTCAGCTTTGTCTTCAACTAACTTGTTTAGAACAGGTTGCCATTGATCTTGAATACTAATAAAGTTTTTTTGCGATTTATCAAAAACACTTAAACCCTGCATAGCTAAGCTACCGTAAGCGGTGCGTTCGGCAATCCACGCAACAGGTTCCTGTTCAATTTTTTCAAAAAACTGTTGAATATCTTTTGAGCTGGCACTATTCGGTTTTACACGATTAGCAAGAAGTAAAATTTGTACTTTACCTTTACGAATCCGCTTAATATCTTGTAAATGCTTCAAAAAGCGACGAGTACTGTCTATATCAAAAAATGAAGGTTGAAGTGGAGTAATAATGGCATGAGCTTCGCTGATGAGCTGTTCAGCATGTTCACCTGAAAGTGCACCAGGCGCATCAATAATTAAATAATCCAGATTTTTAGGCGCATCACCAATTGATTTTTCATGACGCCAGTCGAGACTTTGAATCGTTGCGACGCTATCGGGACGCTGTTTTAACCACTGTAAAGCCGATTTTTGATTGTCCGAATCTGCTAATGCTACTTTATATCCTTTTTGTGCCAATGCTGTTGCCAACGTAATGGCCGTCATGGTTTTTCCGCATCCGCCCTTTTGATTTGCAATAAGTATCGTTTTCATAAATTCAGTTATTTTCAGCAGCATATTTGTTTATGTTTTATACCTTAGCATCTTTTTATGCGAAGGAGATGACCACATTTGACAAAAGTTTAAGCTGTTTCGTTATTTTAGATATGATTAGATCTGTAATTTTGATTCGCGCTTTTTAAGGAAAATTTATGTCTGTATGGCTTGCCATGCTTATTGGTGCTGGAATTGGTATCATTATCACTACTCTTATTTTATCAAATACTCGTAATGGCCGAATTAAGGCTGAATATGAGCAATATATTGCTGAACTTGAACTCGAGCATCAACAAGCCCTTACTCAAGCACAAAAGAGAAGCGTGAATACAAGCCGTGCGGTATTGAAAGGAAAAATGGCAGAACAATTTGCCCCCATTTTGCCAGAATTTCAGTATCTACCGAGCGATGCAAAATTCATGGGCGATCCAGTGGATTATATTATTTTTGATGGATACACCGATTTTCGGGATGGTGACGGTGCGGCAGAAGACATCAATATTATTTTACTTGATGTAAAAAGTGGTGGTGCAAGGCTCACTAAAGGCCAACAGGCAATTGCGCAAGCTGTCCAACAAGGCAATGTTCGTTTCGAAACTTTAAGAATTCAGTTAGACGATTAAACAGAAATTTGAATGCACAAAAATAGACGAAATTAAGCTGTATTGTTACTAAATTCCGATATTTTTTTCATGGCTTAAGGCTACTATAAATTGAAGATCTTTTTAATTTGATCTAGCAATATTCGAGGTGTAAAGCGATGAAAAAACAACGTTTAATGATGGGCTTGTTAGCTGCTATTGGCATGAGTTCAGCATTTGCATCGACCTCAAGTGAGTATAATATTGCCAAAGGTCTGAGCCCCGTTGAAAAAGACCAGTCAATTTCTGTATTGCAACCTTTTCAGGGGAATTTCAGAATACTCGGTTCAAAAATATATCACACTGATGAGCAAGCAAAGTTTTCACCTATTGACTATGCAGTAAGCTGGGGTTTGTTTGCTCAGCCTGAGATTGCACGTCATATTTCAGTAAAACAATATGACCGTTATCTAAACTGGAAAATTCCTAAATTACCTGTTCCGGCAGACCAAGCAATGCAAATGGTGTCTAATATGCACATCATTCCTGCGAACCCGCAAATCGCCCAACAGATTAAACAGGTAAAACGTGGAGATCTGGTCTATCTCAAAGGTGACCTTGTCGAAATTAAAGATAAAGATCTAGTGTGGAAATCTTCACTTACCCCAACTGATACAGGAGATGGTGCGTGTGAACTATTCCGTGTGCAATCTATTCATTGGGTTGAAAAGCAAAATATATAATTTAAAAAAGCCTTCATAAATATGAAGGCTTTTTAGTAAGCGTGATAGTTCTATTTCTGTTGTGATGCTTTCCAATATTTTAATTGATTTTGTGCTTGTAAGTAGTCAGCAAGATCATTGATCTGCTCATCTTTAGTCGCTTGCTTATCACTATAGTGTTTTTCTTGATTTTCCCAATATTGATAAAGTAAGCCTTGTATATAACGGCCTTGTTCAGTCTTTAAATCTAAATCTTTTAACATGGTAAGTGCAGAGCGCACATTATCAAGAGTACGCTTTTGCTCAAACTCTGTGGTTAGAGTTCCTGCTTCATGCATTTTGGCTAATTCAGTTTCCATCTCATCGCTCATTTCTGTAAAGCGGCGGTCATAGTCCTCTAAAAGCCCAATGTCATGCGCATCATCAGCCGTTGCTGGAAAAGTCTTAACAGGTCTTTCATTCAGTTTTTCTAAGACCTGATCGGTAGATGAGGTGGCAGAAGGTTGCTCAGTCTTAGCAGGTTCATCCGCCTTTTTACAAGCAGTAAGAAATAGGCTAGAGCAAAGCAAAGACATTAATATGATTTGAGGTGTTTTCTTCATAACTTTCAACCAAACCTATTCACTAATTATTTAACGGGTAACGTACTTTTCTGAAAGTGATATGCATATGTGACATATGGAAAATCAATCTGATCTTGAGGACCTAATCCGGTAAAATCATAAACAATTTTTTCAAACTGTGCTTTGAGTTGTAATTGATCTTTTTCAGTCATTGCAGCAATAAAACTTGTCGAGAGTAATCGTTTACTCACCACTTGTTCGACACTACCACGTTGTGACTGTGTAAACGTTTGAAGGCCATCAAATATAAATAAATTCTGTTGTTCAAACACCCGCTTCCACTTTTCACTATGATAACGAGGGGTGTCTCCTTCAAGGGGAATTAGAAAATCAGCTAAAGCTTTGACCCAATCTGTACGCTCATCGCGTTGATTCCAAACCAGCCCTAAATGTCCTTGTGGTTTTAATATCCTATGCATTTCTGTTAGGGTATCAAGGTTGTCAAACCAGTGAAAAGATTGAGCGCAAACAATAGCATCAATTTTATGATCCGCTATAGGAATTGAATGGCTAAAAGCCTGTAATGTTTTGATATCAGGATAAACTTGTTGAAGCTGCTGTAACATCTCGCCAATTGGCTCAACCGCAATAACATCTGCATGTGTTTGTTTTAAGTAGGGTAAGAATTTGCCAGTACCTGATCCAAGATCGATAACAGTAGAATTTTCCTGTATTTGTAGGTAATTTTGCAGCCAACTTACTATTTCTGCGGGATAATTAGGTCTAACTTGCTGATATAGTTCAGCAGCTGAGCTGAAGCCTTTTTGAGCGGCAGGATGTAAGGATTGTGTCATATTTTGCGCTTTTTAATCTGACTGGCATCTATAAAATAAGATACTCCGCAATCATAAATTGGCAAAACACCTATTTTGTTTCATTTTTGACATTGTATGTGGGAGTAAATTTTCTTTCGGTGTGAGCATGGATAAGCAAATTATTTTTGAAGACGAACACATTAGAGCCATTTTTTTACCAGGCGATTCTAATACATTGGTTCTCTCTTTTGGCGATTTGATTACCCGAGCGAGTGGCTTATCTGTCAATGCTGAAAAGTCCCTAGTTAAATACCAATACAATGTTATTGGAATAATGCCAAAACAAAAATCATGGTTTCCTCAAGCGAGCATGATTGAGCTGGCGAAAACAATTTCGCCTGTTCTTCAGGGTTTTAAAAATATTGTAGGTTATGGCGGTTCGATGGGCGGCTATGCAGCAATCAAATATTCTAATTTATTGAATATGAACCGTGTGATTGCATTTGTACCTCAATATTCAATTGATCCTGCTCAGGTTGAAGACCGACGCTATGCTGAGTTTTTCGATGCTGTAGCAAATAAAGACATGCAAATCCAGCTACCAGATGTGGATGCAGCGCGTGAATACGTCATTGTTTATGACCCTTATTTCTCAATTGACCGCGAACATTACCTAAAAATAAAAGCATTGTTGCCAAGCTTACATACGATTCATTTGCCATTTACTGGTCATGAAGCATTGTCAGTATTAGCAAGTTCAAGTTTATTGCATGATTTTATTGAGCATGAGTTTGACGAAATTTATTTCTATCAACAGGTTCGTAAGGTCAAAAAGCAAAGTAAATTTTATTTCCGTAATGTACTTGCACATGTTCTTACGCATCATGATGACATGTTGTTAAAAATATTACGCCAAAATGATTTTCAGCTTGATGAACGTTATTTTGATAATCCACTTAAACAGGCTATTACCCGTAGTCTTATAAAAGCAAAGCAGGCAACTGAGCTAGACTTCCAAAAACTCGGTATTAAGGTACAACAAACTCAGCAAGAGGTGAATTATAAAGAGGGGTTACAGAACAGCTTCGGCTCAATTTTGGTATTCAACCTCATTAATTCAAAGTTTGAAAGTTATGCTCTAGATATTCTGTTAGCAAATAAGTCTTATTTGATTCCAATTGTGGCTGAACACACAGGTGTAGTGCACATTGAATTAAATAATGAAACTTATTTGTTAGGAATGAATGATCGCAAAATCATTAAATTGTTCAAGCGCGAAGAGCCTTTAACATCTGATATGAGTCCATTTGTAATCAAAAAGTATTCCGACTTTTTTGCAATCAGCTATAAACAATTAAATTTATCTTGTGACGAACACGGGATGTGTGAATTTATAGAAGGTTCAATCCAGCCTACTGAACAATTGCTCTCAATCAGCTATTAAAAAGCTATAGTGGTTAAATAAAGCTCAAGTCTAAAGATTTGGGCTTTATTTTTTGCTTAAAAAATATTTTTTTATTAATTTATTTGTATATTAAATTCAAAGTCATTATTTAAATAAATGATGTGTTTGTTTTGTGAATATATAGCGTATTAAATACAAGCATTATAAATTAGTGGAAAAAATATCATGCTTTAAAGTAAATGATCTTTGTGAATGTATAAATTAAATAAATGATTAAAGGCTAATTAAAATACAACTATAACTTTAAATTTTAATAAGTATTTGTTTTTTATTAATATGTTATTTATGTGGTGAGAGGTTGTTTAAAATAAGTTCACTCTTCAAAGATAATTGCATATTTATTTTTTTATCCTAAAATGATTTTTTACTAAATTGTCGTTACAGTTTTTTATATGCAATCATTAAATTATCGGAATAATGATGCATCGCAACATGGAAGTTCTGCACCTTTGAAACGAGCAATGAGTACTCGACATTTGGTGATGATCTCCCTTGGCGGTGCCATAGGAACAGGTCTTTTTTTAGGGTCGGGTGATGTAATTTCCCAAGCTGGCCCGATTGGCGCAATTATTTCTTATTTTTTAGGCGGTTTAATTGCTTATACCGTGATGTTATGTCTCGGTGAACTTGCAGTTCATGTACCCGAATCGGGTTCTTTTGGCGAATATGCCCGCCGTTATATCGGTCCCGGTACGGGCTATATGATTACTTGGCTGTACTGGTTAACTTGGACTGCCACTTTGGGAACTGAGTTTACGGCCGCGGCTTTATTGGTTCGTGAATGGTTTCCAACTACTTCAGTTTGGGCGTGGACTTTGTGTTTTGGTGCGTTAGTTTTTTTCCTGAATGTTAGTTCAACGCGATTGTTTGCCGAGTCAGAATTTTGGTTGGCACTGGTCAAAGTTATTACAATTATCTGTTTTATTGGTTTGGGCTTGTTGGCAATTTTTGGTTTTATTCCTTTCCACGGACATGAGACAGCACCATTATTTAGTAATTTGACGGCAGAAGGTTGGTTCCCTCACGGTTTATTTCCAATTTTTGCAACTATGCTGATCGTTAATTTCGCATTTTCGGGTACTGAGTTAATCGGCGTGGCGGCTGGTGAAACTGAAAATCCTGAAAAGACTGTTCCAAAGGCGATTAATGCAGCCATTTGGCGTCTATTAATTTTCTTTGTTGGCACAATTGTTGTGATTACTTCGCTATTGCCATTCGAGCTTGCCGGGTTGAATGCAAATGAAGTGAGTAATAGCCCCTTTGTGACTGTTTTTAATTACATTGGTATCCCTTATGCAGAAGACATTATTCGCTTTGTAATCATTACGGCTTTACTCTCAGCTGCCAATTCTGGTTTATTTGCTGCTTCACGTATGATGTGGTCACTTTCAGTAAAAAACCAATTACCAAAAATATTTTCAAAGCTTACTCCTTCAGGAACGCCAATCGTTGCTCTTATTGTGACGATGTTTGGTGCAATACCTGGATTGCTTTCAGAGCAGTTTGCCCCTGAGACGATCTTTAAAAATTTATTAGGTGTTGCAGCATTTACTATGGTGGTTGTGTGGATTGCAATTTGTGTATCTCAATTCAATTTCCGTAGACAGTGGTATAAATCTGGTAAAACAGCAAAAGATTTACGTTTCGCTGCCCCTTTATTTCCTTTGACTCCAATTGTGGGTGGTCTGTTCTGTGCTATTACGTGTATCAGTATGGTGGCTGATCCTTCGATGCACGTCGGCTTTATCTGTTGTATTATTTTTATTCTTCTATGTTATGCCAGCTACTTCATTTTTTATCACAAGAAAGATGTGGTACAGAGCTAATCCGTATATGTCTTCTCAAGCGTAGTCTAAAGGTCCCATTTGGGACCTTTTTTATGGTTTGTAGGAAATTAAAAACGGGTGAATTATATATTTTTTAAAAAAATGTTTTTTTGTTTTTAATCATGGAAACAAATGTTGTTTTGTAAATTTACCATTTGTCAGTTTTTTATTAATATTTATTTATTATAAATATTTGATTAAGTCTATGTTTAGTCTTGTTATTTAATTAATAGGTATTTTTAGTTTTTTAAAGTGGATGGGTAGGGTCGTTATAATATGGGTTTATTGTGGAGAATAGTTAGTTTTTTGGTGATTTTTTAAAAAATTAAATTCATTAAGTCTTTGTTATTTAATATATAAATTTTTTACATTTTTTAAATTTATGAGTTTTTAATTTCTATAATTTTTTTTTATTAGAGTTAAGGGTTTTTTAATATTTGTTGTTTTTTTATTATAAAAAATAATGCGATTTGATTATTTTTTCTTTGCTTATTTATTTTAAAATGTTCTAAATGAGCGTGCTCTATGCTATATTTATTGGAAGATTTTATATCTATGCTACGGCTTAATTTTAAGCCGTATGTGTAGAAATAATTAATCTGTAGGATTATTGAACAAAGTTTATTTTTAAAAAGACTAATGGAGGGATCTATCGATTAGTCAAAAATAATTTTATGGACTCATGGTTTTTGTGAATCATGGTTCTTTTTAACTCCCAAACGGTTATGTCACTTCTTTTGTATTCATATTTCAGCCGGCTGGTTTTAGTGGGTTGTGATGAGTTTTTGCTTTTATAAAGCTTTCTTTATAAAAGCAATTTAGACAAAAGAAAACTTGTAAAAGATATCGATATATAAAAGTAGATCGTACTTTTAGTATCAACAAATGGAATTTAAAAAGTCTGATGCTTTAGAAGGGCAAAAGATTTGGTAAATAAACTAAGGCATTGTTATTGCAAAGTTTTAGTTGCTAAATAATAAAGATTTCAGATTTATCAAATCTGAATCTATGAAGGTATATAGGAAAAAAGATGGCAGATCTTTCATACGTAAATGAAAACAGCGATGCTTGGCAAACTTACTTGGCACAAATTGACCGTGTTGCTCCATATTTAGGTCACTTGGAAGAGTTTATCGACACTTTAAAACGTCCAAAACGTGCGCTTATTGTAGATGTGCCAATTGTAATGGACGACGGTTCTATCCAGCACTTTGAAGGTTACCGTGTACAACACAACTTGTCTCGTGGCCCTGGTAAAGGCGGTGTTCGTTACCATCCAAATGTTGATTTGAATGAAGTGATGGCGTTGTCTGCATGGATGACAATTAAAACTGCTGTTTTGAACTTGCCATTTGGTGGTGCAAAAGGTGGTATCCGTGTTGATCCGCGTAAATTATCAAATCGTGAATTAGAGCGTTTGACTCGTCGTTATACGACTGAAATCGGTCACATTATTGGGCCTCAAAAAGATATCCCTGCTCCAGACGTTGGTACAAATGCCAATATTATGGGCTGGATGATGGATACTTATTCTACGAGCCAAGGCTACACAGTAACAGGTGTTGTAACTGGTAAACCAGTTCACCTAGGTGGTTCTTTAGGTCGTGTAAAAGCGACTGGTCGTGGTGTATTTGTTACAGGCCGTGAAGTAGCTGCAAAAATCAATTTACCAATTGAAGGCGCGAAAATTGCTATTCAAGGTTTTGGTAACGTAGGTAGTGAAGCTGCTTTCTTGTTTGTTGAATCGAAAGCGAAAGTTACACACGTTCAAGACCATACAGGCACTATTTTCAATGCTGACGGTATTGATCTTGAAGCGTTACGTGATCACGTAAATGCAAATCAAGGTGGTGTTGGCGGCTTCGCTGGTGCGCAATCAATTGCTGATGAAGATTTCTGGACAGCAGAAGTTGACATTATTGTTCCTGCTGCATTGGAAGGTCAAATCACTGTTGAACGTGCTCAAAAACTTAAAGCTAAGTTGATTTTAGAAGGCGCAAACGGCCCGACTTATCCTAAAGCTGAAGATGTGTTAGTTGAGCGTGGCATTGTTGTAGTACCTGACGTTGTATGTAACGCCGGCGGTGTAACTGTAAGTTACTTCGAATGGGTTCAAGACATGGCGAGCTACTTCTGGACCGAAGAAGAAATCAATGAGCGTTTAGACAAATTGATGGTTCAAGCTATGGATGACGTTTGGAACGCAGCGAATAGCAATGCTTGTACTTTACGTACAGCAGCTTACATCTTGGCATGTGAGCGTATTTTAAAAGCTCGTAAAGAGCGCGGTATTTTCCCAGGCTAATCTGCGGAAATTACTTTTAGAAAAAGTGATCTGAGCAAATATAAAGGATGTTATAGGGTCTATTTGTTCAGCCGCTTTTTCTGAATTATTAAAATTCAAGTGATATCGAATATATTAAATAAATACTGAGGTAAGCATGGAACAGCCAATTTCTGTAACTCGAAGCAACTTTAACGACTGGATGGTTCCAGTTTTTGCACCGGCAAATTTCATTCCTGTACGTGGCGAAGGTTCTCGTATATGGGATCAAGAAAATAAAGAATATATTGATTTTGCAGGCGGGATTGCAGTAAACGCATTAGGTCATGCGCATCCAGTGGCAGTAAATGCTTTAACAGAACAAGCAACAAAACTTTGGCATGTGGGCAATGGTTATACCAATGAACCTGTTTTACGCCTTGCAAAACAACTCACCGAAAATACGTTTGCAGACAAAGTTTTTTTCTGTAACTCAGGTGCAGAAGCTAACGAAGCGGCACTAAAACTTGCACGTAAAGTGGGTCTAGACAGCGGTGTTGCTGGTAAAAGTGGCATCGTGGCATTTAAAAATGCTTTCCACGGTCGTACCTTATTTACTGTTTCAGCAGGTGGTCAGCCTAAATATTCACAAGACTTTGCGCCGCTTCCAAACGGAATTAACCATGTTGCCTTTAATGATTTAGAAGCAGCAAAAGCGGTAATTAATGAGCAAACATGTGCAGTTATTGTTGAGCCAATACAAGGTGAAGGCGGCGTTATTCCTGCTGACATCGAATTTTTAAAAGGCTTACGCGCACTATGTGATGAGTTTGGTGCCTTACTTATTTTTGATGAAGTACAAACTGGTGTCGGCCGTACAGGTGCACTTTATGCCTATATGAACACTGGGGTTATTCCAGATGTGTTAACAACTGCAAAAGCATTAGGCGGTGGTTTCCCAGTCGGTGCAATGTTAACAACTGATAAATTTGCCCCGCATTTTTCAGTTGGTACGCACGGTACGACTTATGGTGGTAACCCGTTAGCAAGCGCAGTTGCAGGTGCAGTATTTGAATTTATTAATACACCTGAAGTGCTTGAAGGCGTAAAGCATCGTTATCAATATTTCCTTAACGCACTTAATACTTTAAATGCTGAACATCAGATTTTTGAAGAAATTCGTGGTCAAGGTTTGCTCATTGGTTGCGTATTAAAAGCTGAGTATGCAGGAAAAGCGAAAGATATTACGACTTGGGCGGGTGAGGAAGGATTACTTGCTTTAATTGCAGGTCCAGATGTTGTTCGTTTTACTCCGTCTCTCATTATTCCTGAACAAGATATTGATGAAGGGATTGCTCGTTTAAAAAGAGCATTGGCAAAGTTGGCTAAATAAAAAAAAGGAAAGCTAGCCATGATGATTGTCCGTCATGCCGAGTTTCGAGACCTTGAAGATATTTATAAATTAGCAGGTAAGTCGGGTGTAGGCCTGACTTCCTTGCCACAAAATATGGATACACTTTCGGCTCGAATTTCACGTACTCGCAATACTTTAAATGGCAATGTCCATAAAAGTGAACAAGGCTATTTGTTTGTTCTTGAAGATACAGAAGCTCAACGTGTTATTGGGTTAAGTGCAATTGAGGTTGCTGTAGGACTCATGGAACCTTGGTACAACTTTCATGTTGGAACACAAGTGCACGCTTCAAAGGCATTAAATGTTTATAAGTCATTACCGACTTTATTTTTAAGTAATGACAGAACAGGTAGTAGTGAACTCTGTACATTATTTTTAGATCCAGAGCGTCGTGAAAACCAAAACGGTAAATTCTTATCGAAAATCCGTTTTATGTTTATCGCTGCCTTTAAGCAATATTTCGAGAAAAAATTAATTGCCGAAATGCGTGGTTTCTCAGACGAAAATGGATGTTCTCCATTTTGGGATGCGATTGGTCACCATTTCTTTAATATGGATTTCTCAACTGCCGACTATTTAAGCGGAATTGGGCAAAAAGTATTTATTGCAGAGCTTATGCCACGTTTTCCGGTCTATGTAGATCTCTTGCCAAAAGATGCGCAAGAGGTGATTGGAAAAATGCATCCACAAACTTTGCCTGCCTATCATGTGCTTGAGTCAGAAGGTTTACGCTATCAAGGATATGTCGATATTTTTGATGCGGGTCCAACGGTTGAAGCCAATATTGATGAATTACGCGCAGTAAAAGAAAGTCAGTTATTAAACGTCAAAATTACAAGTGAAGCTGCGGTCGGTAAGACCCAATATCTCGTTGCTAATGATAATTATCATGACTATCGCGCAATGCTGATGAAGCTTGATCTTGTTGATAACACTATAAATTTAACACATGAACAAGCTGAAAACCTCGGTGTACAAGAAGGTCATGTTGTTCGTGTGCTATCACTCAATCCAATGGAAGTATCCTGATGTCAAACTCTTTATTTATAAACGGTGTCTGGTTACAAGGCAACGGCACAACATTTGAAAAAACAAATCCAGTTGATAACCAAACTGTCTGGTCAGGTGCTGAGGCAACTGCAGCTGATGTAGAGCAAGCTTGCCAAGCTGCGCGTACTGCATTTCCAGCATGGGCACGTTTACCTTTTGCAGAGCGTGTAGCGATTGTTGAAAAGTTTGCAGCTTTGCTTGAAGAAAATAAAAAGCACTTAGCAGAAGTGATTAGCCAAGAAACCAGCAAGCCATTTTGGGAAACGCTAACTGAAGTTCAGTCAATGATTGGTAAGGTTGCGATTTCAATTCGTGCCTATCACCAGCGTACAGGTGAGACCTCAACTGAAATGGCTGATGGTGTGGCATCTTTACGCCATCGTCCGCATGGCGTGCTTGCAGTTTTCGGTCCATATAACTTTCCGGGCCATTTACCAAATGGGCATGTTGTTCCTGCATTACTTGCTGGCAATACCGTGATATTTAAGCCAAGTGAATTAACACCTTGGACTGCTGAAGAAACTGTAAAACTTTGGCAGCAAGCTGGTTTGCCAAATGGTGTGATGAACTTGGTGCAGGGTGGTCGTACCACTGGTGAAGCGTTAGCTGCCTCACATGAAATTGATGGTTTATTATTTACCGGAAGTGCGAACACAGGTTATCACCTACATAAGCAAATGGCGGGTGCTCCTGAGAAAATCCTTGCGCTTGAAATGGGTGGTAATAATGCATTGATTATTGATGAAATTATCGATATTGATGCTGCGGTTAATCTCACTATTCAATCTGCTTTTGTTTCGGCGGGTCAGCGTTGTACATGTGCACGTCGCATCTTGGTAAAAAATGGCGCAGAAGGTGATGCATTTATTCAACGTTTTGTTGAGGTTGCTAAAAACCTAAAAGTTGGTCGTTGGAACGATGAACAACAACCATTTATGGGTGGTGTTATCTCGTCAGTTGCTGCAACAAACATGATGCTTGCTCAGCAAAAATTACTTGAGCTTGGTGCAAAAAGCTTGTTGCCAATGACGCGTCCGCAAGATGACAGTTCACTACTTACGCCGGGTATTGTTGACGTAACAGGTGTGACAGATATTCCAGATGAAGAATATTTTGGTCCACTGACAACCATTCAACGTTATGACAACTTTGATGAAGCATTGAAAATTGCAAATGCAACTCGCTTTGGTTTGTCTGTTGGTCTGGTTTCTCCAAAACGTGAATTGTTTGATCAAGTACTTATTGAAGCGCGTGCCGGTATTGTGAATTGGAACAAGCCATTAACAGGTGCTTCAAGTGCTGCACCATTTGGTGGTGTAGGGGCATCGGGTAACCATCGTGCGAGTGCCTTTTATGCAGCTGATTATTGTGCTTGGCCAATGGCTTCACTTGAAAGTGACAGCTTAACCTTACCAGAAAAATTATCTCCAGGGATTGTGTTGCCTTAAACACTAGGGAAAGAAAAATGAAAGGATATGAAGTAAATTTCGATGGTTTAGTGGGACCAACACATCACTACGCGGGCTTGTCGTTTGGTAATGAAGCATCGACAAAAAACCGTAATAATGCCTCTAATCCAAAATTAGCAGCTAAACAAGGCTTGCTAAAGATGAAAGCCTTAGCTGATTTGGGTATGAAGCAGGGTGTACTTGCTCCGCATGAGCGTCCTCATGTTCCAATGTTACGCCGTTTGGGTTTTACAGGAGATGACATTAGTGTTGTTGCTCAAGCAATGCGTCATTCACCTGAACTCTTATCATCGTTAAGTTCTGCTTCGCCAATGTGGACTGCAAATGCAGCAACAGTTTCACCTTCGGCAGATAGCCAAGATGAACGGGTACATTTTACCGCAGCGAACTTAAATAATAAGTTTCACCGTTCGATTGAAGCGGAAACAACAAGCCAAGTTTTACAAGCAATCTTTAAAAATGAACGCCATTTTGTACACCATGAAGCATTGCCACAAGTGGCTTTGTTTGGTGATGAAGGTGCAGCAAATCACAATCGTTTAGGTGGTGATTATGCTAAGCGTGGGGTTCAAGTTTTTGTTTACGGTCAACAACATTTAAATAATGGGTTGCCGGGACCAAAACGTTATCCTGCTCGTCAGACACGTGAAGCAAGCGAAGCAATTGCGCGTTTGCATCGTTTAGATGATGCACATACAGTTTTTGTTCAACAAAATCCGGATGTGATTGATCAAGGCGTTTTTCATAACGATGTTATTGCGGTCAGCAACCAACAGGTTTTATTCCATCATCAACATGCCTTTTTAAATCAAGATCAGGCTTTTGCTGAAATTCGTCAAAAAATGGCAAGCATCGGTGAAGACTTTATCTCGATTGAAGTTCCTGAAAATCGCCTTACCGTTGACGATGCAGTAGCAACATATTTATTTAATAGCCAGATTTTGACACGTCCAGATGGTGGAATGACCATTGTTGTGCCAGAAGAGTCGCGCCAGAATAAGGCAGTGTGGGGTTATTTGAACGATATGGTTCAGATGGGTACACCAATTGATGCTATTCAGGTTTATGACTTACGTGAAAGTATGCGTAATGGTGGTGGACCAGCATGTTTACGTTTACGCGTGGCTTTAAATGAAACCGAGTTAAATGCTGTAAATCCAAAAGTATTAATGAGTGATCAATTGTTTGGCACACTCAATCAATGGGTAGATAAACATTATCGTGATCGTTTAGCTCAAGAAGATTTAGCTGATCCGCATTTATTGATGGAAAGCCGTATGGCACTCGATGAGCTGACCAAAATTTTAGGTTTGGGTTCGGTTTATCCTTTCCAAAAATAATGAGGAGGTGACATGCAAGACTTTCTAGCATTAACCTTACAAGGTGAGCAGCCAGCAACACGTGAAGGAAAACAAGATAATTTTTCTTGGCGTTGGTTGGGTGAGGGAATTCTTGAATGTACCCCACATGCACAGTACGACAAAGCCGTTGTACTGTCAGCTGGGGTACATGGTAATGAAACAGCACCAATTGAATTGTTGTCTCATCTTTGCACAGATTTATTTGCCGGACGCTTAAACCTTGCTGTAAGGTTGCTGTTTGTACTGGGTAATCCCTATGCAATGCGTCAAGGTAAGCGTTATGTGCATGACGATGTGAACCGGATGTTTTGTGGTGGATATAAAACTCTGCCAGAGACTGAAGAATCAAAGCGAGCTGAGGTTTTAGAGCAAGTTGTCACGACTTTCTTTCAAGAAATTTCGAGCCAAGCAAAACGTTATCATTATGATTTGCACACAGCCATTCGAGCATCTTTATTGCCGACGTTTGCTTTGTTTCCCTATCAAACGCATGCTTATGATGTTGATTTGACGGCAAGTCTAGAAGCGGCCGATTTAGATGCTTTGGTTTATCACAATGCGGTAGGCAAAACGTTTACACATTTTACCAGTGAGAATTTTAAAGCAGCCAGTGCAACTTTAGAGTTGGGTAAAGCTTTGCCATTTGGACAAAATGACTTGAGTCAGTTTGCCGCAATTGATCAAGTTATTCGTCATGTCGTTTCTGAGCAGGCTTTGCCGACACGCAATAAAGTGAAAATTCGAGTGTTTAAAGTATCGGACTCTTTAATTAAAAAAGATGAAGATTTTCTGATGAACTTATCAGCTGAAGCTCCAAATTTTTCGACTTTTACAAAAGGTGAAATCATTGCGACACAACCTTCTGGTAATTATGTAGTAGAGCAAGATCAGGTCTGGATTTTATTTCCAAATCCAAATGTGAAACTTGGTTTGCGTGCAGGTTTGGTTTTAACTGAAATGCGCTGAATGGTTGATTTCAAATAAATAAAAAGGGCGATTAATCGCCCTTTTTTGTGCATCACTTATTAGTTAGTACCGAAAAGACCTTTAATCCAAGATTTCTTTTCTGCTTTTTGTGTAGACGCCTGCGCATCTGCATTTACACTTGCATTAATTCCAACAGGGGCAACGTTAACACCAACATTTACGCCAGTATTAGCATTGATTGCATGCGCTGGTTGAGCAGCATTTAACTGTGCTTGAGCATCTGCTTTAGTGTCTGCAACAAATTCTTTTTGCTCAGCTTGATTTTGAGCTACGCGAGTTTTTACAGCATCTACATGCGCTTGAGCATCAGCTTGTTTTTCAGCAGTAAATTCTTTTTTGTCAGCTTGTTTTTCAGCAAACTTAGTTTTTACAGCATCAACACTTGCTTTTGTATCTGCTTTAGCTTCAACTGCTAGGTTTTTAGTACCCGTTGCAGCTTTAGTTGCTAAGTTTTTAGTACCTGTTGCAGTTTTAGTTGCAAAGTTTTTAGTACCCACTGCAGCTTCAGTTGCTAGGTTTTTAGTACCCGTTGCAGCTTTAGAAGAAAGTTCAGTCACTTTACCAGTTGTTTTTTTAGTTGCTTTAACCGTAGTGTCAGCAGCGACATGACCAGCATGTTTTGCCGTTTTACCTACAGTATGTGCAGTATTTTTGACTGTGTTGGCTACGCCACTAACAAGACCACCTGGTTGTACATTGACTTGGGCAGAAGCATCTGCATTAACGCCCGCACTTTGTGCAAAAATAGAGGCAGAAGCAAGAACACTTGCAGTAACGATAGCTGTTTTCATCATTTTCATTGCGATATCCTTCAAAGAATATACCTTTTTAGTGAGGTATTTCATAAACGCTAGGGCATCATAGCCAACACTTACAAGCTTGGGAATTGTCTTCATCAAAATGTTACAACAGTGTTACGTTGAGTAAACACACTAGGGATAAATTGTGAAGATTAATAAAAATTAATAATAAAGTGAAAAAGAATGTTTATTTGTTAGTTATTCTAATTAAATTGGCCTAATTTTATCTTTTTATTTTTTAAAAAATTAAAGTTCAAATTTTCTTGAAGTTACTCTTCTTTTCATCAGGTACTGATATCTGTAATTGTGATTTGAGTCTCATTATTTATTAGTAGGGGACGGCATAGTTATTGCTTATTATAAGAATAAGATGCTTTTTAGCACTTTTTTGAACCGCCTTCTGTCAGAAATATAAATGTACAGGGCAGAACAACATTTTTGCTTATTCGGTTGTGGATATTTCTACTTCTCTTGTGGGTATATATTTCATTCATTAGATTTTTCACATGAAATATATTTTAAGAAATGTCTCTTTGTTTCGAATAATCAAAAATAAAAATAGATGTCTATAAACAAAAGAACAGAGATCTTAAATGATGAAAATTATTGCTTCCTTTCTTGTATTGGTCGGCTTGGTCGCCGTTGTTCTCTATTTTAAGCCCACAAGTGGTGCATCTGATGTGTTCAATTCGGTTTTACATGAATCGAATTCAGCACAACCAGATACATCGTCTTTTCTTTCTAAACTTAAGGAGCCTACTCAACCTAAAAATTTATCTCAACATTCAACTCATCCTCAAGTGGTATCGGTTGATACCGTTCCTTTTTACGACACAAAAAGTGATCTTTCGATTCAACCGATTGATCCAGAAAAAGATCCAGCAAATGAAATAAAAGCGAAATAAGCAAATTGTTAGTTGAAAAACTACGGAGAAAAATAATGCAAAGTAAAACGTTATTTCTATTAGGTCTATGTACGATTTTAAGTACAACTGCATCCGCTCTTCCTTTAGATTCTAAAGGTGCTAAGCAGCGATTAAATCAAGCAGCAAAACAAAAAGTATTTCAGGGTAAAATCGATTTAGATGCCTTGGTCAATAATGATTCGAATGATCTTATTGTCGAATATAATATTCCTTCGGTGAGTGTACCTTCAGGTTTAGAACGGCGAAGTTATATTGCAACAAATAAGAAGAATTTACAGGCAAGGTTTAACCGCGCTGGTGGCGTTCAAGTACTGCGAGACTACAATAATTTGCCTTTAGCTTTTTATCGGGTGAGTAACCGCGAAGCATTAGTTACTTTATTAAATGATCCGAATGTTAAAGCAGTTTATCCAAATCGTATTAATCAAACCACGACCAACGAAAGCTTACCTTTAATTAATCAACCACAGGCAAACACCAATGGTTTTACTGGAGAAGGCTCTAGTGTGGCAGTGATTGATACAGGTGTGAATTATCTTCACTCTGATTTTGGGTGTACGGCAGTAAACACACCTTCAAACACTTGTCGGGTTGTTTACTCATTTGATAGTGCACCAGATGATGGCACTTTAGATGATGATGGGCATGGTAGTAATGTGTCAGGCATTGTGTCGAAAGTTGCGTCTAAGACTAAAATTATTGGTATTGATACCTTCCGACGTGTTCGAGTGAATGGTCAGTGGGGGAGTACTGCTTATGATAGCGATATTTTGGCGGCTTTAAACTGGACTGTAAATAATGCACAAACCTATAATATTAAAGCGGTGAATTTAAGTCTTGGTGTGCCAGGTGTTAAATATACTTCAGAGTGTAGTAATAGCAGTTATGCAACCGCATTTGCCAATGCACGTGCAGCAGGTGTGGTTCCGGTTGTAGCATCAGGAAATGATGCTTTTTCAGATGGTATTTCATCTCCTGCTTGCGTTGCTGGTGCAGTAAGAGTGGGCGCTGTTTATGACAGTAATATTGGTGGCGTGTCTTGGGGAAATCCAGTGAAATGTTCTGACCCAACCACCGCCGCAGACAAAGTGGCATGCTTTAGTAATGGGGGCAGCCTTGTAACTTTATTAGCGCCCGGAGCAATGATTACGGCAGGTGGATACACCATGGGAGGTACATCTCAAGCGACACCACATGTGGCGGGCGCGATTGCTTTATTACGAGCAAATAGTGTGAGTCCAACTGAAAGTATTGATCAAACCATTAGCCGTTTAAAAACGACAGGTAAGCCAATTACTGACTCAAGAACGGGCTTGGTTTTCCCGCGTATTGATTTGCTGGCAGCAACAAATGGCTTGATTGCTAATTAAATAGCTTATTTATGATTTTTAAAATGAGGTCCAAGAAATTTTAAAATGGCTATAGCCCGTTGCAAAAGTTAGCTTCTGCAACGGGTTTTCTATGAAAGAGTATTAATTACATTTTGCTAAATTAGCTGCATTAAAATTACTTTGGAGTTTTTTGAAATTATTTTGAATTTCTGGATCTTGAATATTAAAGGTGGTCGAGCTTTTGGTTGTCGTGTTAGTTGCTTGATTTAATATGCCAGACTCATCAGGATATTGTTGGGTGAATGATGTGGCTGAAATTAAACCTCTATCATTAAATATCCAGTGTTCAGTAACGTGTCCGCCCCCTAAATATCCCGTAAACTCAATCATACAAGCTTGCTTATCTTGTTTAATTAATTTGGCTACATTACCTGTAGTTGATGGATAAGCTTCGATATTTGTATCTTGCTCTAAAACTTGTGCCTGAGAATAAGAAGAAACAGGTGCTGAGGTTGCACATGCAGTTAAAGCCAAGCAGCATAGTGTTGAAAAGAGAAGTTTTTGACTATTCATAAGGCAGATTCCTAGCTCTTTATAGTGAGTGGTATTTATGTCTAGATTGATATTTGTATTTTATATTAAAGCGCGAAGTTATCGCGCTATCCAAAAAAATTAGTTAACCGTAGTGCTAGATTTACTTAACTCACCTTGTTCTATTGGGATGTTTTCACCGTTTCGGCTACTGGTAATATTTTGCTTAGCTTGATCTATTTTTGTTTCAGTAAAAGCTTTTGCTGTATCCGCTTTTTGTTGAACGACTTCTGCCTTTTCAGCAGTAAATTCTTTGGTGTTTTTCCACTTTTCACTAATTTTATTTGAGGTCTTTTCAGAAGCACCTTGAATATTGTCTCCTAAATTTTGTATGCCTTTTCCTGTTTTATATAACAGTACACGTCCTAGGCTTGGATTATCACCATAAGGTTGTGTTTTCGGAGCTATTTCATTCACTTGTTGAGGTTGCGTTGTTTCAGCAAATAAGCTTGATGAAGTCAATATAGAGGTTGCAATACATAGAGTTTTTAGGGTTTTCATTTTGGATAAACCTCCCCAACCAGAATCAAAAGATGAAGTGGTGATCTTACTGTTAAAAATACAGCTTGTACTGCAATGAGATAAAACCCATACGATTTGATTACGATAAATCATCATTTCAAATATAATTAAATACCGTATCTAAATTTCTAGAATGATCTGGAGTCTCAAGTGATACAAAACATTGAATTAAAATGGTTATATGACCTGATTGTTCTAGAAAAATACCGAAATTTTACAGTCGCTTCTGATATTAGAAATATTTCTCAGTCTTCGCTGAGTCGTCGTATTCAAGCCTTAGAAAGTAGTCTTGGTTTTGAAGTGTTTGATCGAGAAACTTCTCCTTTACAGTTAACGGAGAAGGGGAAGCTTTTTATATTACATGCTAGAAATTTACTGGATGATTTTGAGTTTAATATAGATCAAATTAAAGGTGACAATCATGTGCGAAGCAAAGTCACGATTGCTTCTGCGCATTCTTTGGCGGGTTATATTTTTCCTAAAATTTTAGGAAATTTAAAAAATTACCAAGAAAAGATTTTTCATGTTGAAGCAATCAATGTGAATGAAACCGTAGATTCTCTTAAAAATGGTCAATGTGACTTTATTGCATCTTTTTATGATGATGACTTAATGAATCCACAATTTTTGTGCCATAAGTTGTTTTCTGCAAAGCTTTATTTAGTCACGGCTCCAAATCATTTAAGTCGACCTAAATTTTCACTAGAAGATACTTCAATTCCACTCATGAACTATACCGATGACAGTTACATGGGGAAAAAGGTAAATAAATTTCTACAAGATCATCATCCAGACAAGTTTGAGACAAATTTTGTGTCTTCAATGAGTCTATTACTTAAGGATATGATCAAAGGTGGCTATGGCGTAGGGTGGTTACCTGATTACAGCATTCAAGATGAGTTAAAACAAAATCAGTTGATGATCGTACCAATGAAAGAGTCAGTACTGTCTGTCGATATTTATTTATATCGCAGTAGTGCTAGGCTTAATGCGACTTCTGAAGGATTATGGAATTTTGTGAAGGCAATTGATTGGACCATTGCCTAAATTAATTATGCATAATTTGCATTAAATTTTATTTAATCATGCGGCTGATGCTGTTAATGAGTTCTGATACCACGCAATCGCATTTTTAATGAGTAAATCGGTAGCATCAACAAACAGTTCAGGATTTTCTTGGATACTGTCTTGTAAGATGAGTGGAATTTCAGTACACGCTAATAAGAATTTTATGCTTTTGTTTTGTCTATAAAAATGAATAACCTCACTCATAAGTTGTTTTGATTTTTCGATATTTCCTGCTTTGTATTGATAGATACTTTGCATCACTTTGTGTTGCATCTCAACAGATGGGGTAGAGAAACGAATATTGTTTTGGATGAACTGGCTTTGATAAAGCTGAGTGCTTATGGTGGCAGACGTCGCAAGAATACAAACTTCAGCAATTTGGCTGTCTTGGATAAAATGAACCGCAGATTCAATAATACTAATCATTTTGGTTTGGGTACGTTGCTGTAACTGGTTAAACCAAAAGTGGGCAGTATTGCAGGGAATAATGATACAGCCGACCTGTACCGCTTCTAAAATTTTAAGATATTCAGCCATTTTTTCGAGTGGTTTATCATCATGATTGATAATCGATTGTGTTCTATCTGGGATGTCTGGAATAGAAACCGTGATGACAGGAATATGCTCTTGATCGCAATGTGCTGGCGTATTTTTAATAATTTTATCCATGGCATCAATCGTGGCTTGTGGACCCATACCACCTAAAATTCCAATTGCTTTAATCATGTTGAATGACTCAAAAAATACGTTATGTACTTAGCATCTGCTTCTTTTGAGTGATGTCGTTGCAAAAAGCGGATGGGTCATGCAGTTTATGTTTTTATAATTGATTCTTAATTTTTAATATGATTTTGTTTTATATAAATAAAATTAAAATATTTAAAATGTCGCGATGTGTTTTATGCATCATTATTTTATGTAAAGCATAGCGTTTTACATAGATAATTTCATTCGAATGCACAGCTAAGCTATAAATTCTGACTTAATTAATTCTAAAAACATATCTCTCGCTTTGTGGTTGCTCACATTCTTATGCCAGAAAAACTGATTTTGCATAAAGGCAAGATGTTCAAATTTATAACCTCGAATGTTGGTTAAATTTTTATATTGTTCATAAATACTCTTTGGTACTAAAGACACCCCTGAGCCTGCACTCACACAACCAATAATGGTGGCATAACTGGTAATGCTGGTAATGGGAAGCGAGATATTTTTGAGTTTAAGCCATTCTTCGAGAGCGGCGCGGTAAGGGCAGCCTTCAGTCCACATAAAAATTTCTTTACCAATCAAGTCTTCTTGGCAGTGGATTTCTCCTAAAGAATGAGATGCAATCAAGACCATATCTTCTTGGTAAATACCGAGTTTATTTAACATTGGAAACTCAATATTACCAGCGACAATAGCCCCGTCGAGTTTATGCTGAGAAATATCAACTAATAGCTGTTTCCATGTGCCAGTAATAATTTGAATGGAAACCTCTGGATAGCGTTGATGATATTTCGCGAGTAAGTTGGGTAAACGGGTTGTGGCAGAAGATTCAATAGCCCCAATTTTTAGTGGGCCAGACGGCGGTGCGTCAGGATGAATACTACGTTTGGCTTCATCACATAGCGCCAAAATTTTATGACAATAATTAAGAAAAATTTCTCCAGATGGAGTGAGCTTTAAACTTTTTCCTTCACGATAAAACAAAGGTGAACCCAGTTCTTCTTCAAGTTGTTTAATGCGTGTCGTAATGTTGGATGGGACACAATGCAGTTGCAGTGATGCCTTAGTCATCGTGCCACACTCAACTACAGTCTGAAACATTTTTAACTGAGCGATATCCATATTTTATCATTCACTTTTAATGAATATTTAACTCAATATAAGTTAATTTTATTCAACTATCCATGCGCATATGATGAAAGAGTTCCTTTCCATTAGTGCAGACTTAGCATGGCAATTTCTCTTGCTGCTGAAACACAGCCTCCGGCAATTAAGCTTTATTTGTGTATTGCTGTGACCGTCTTTTGTTGGGGTTATTCACCTATTGGCGTACATAGTGCTCTGCATTCATATACACCGCAGCATATTGCTTTGCTCCGCTTCTTGATTGCCTCAGTTTTCTTACTACTTTTGGTCATGAAAAAAGGAATTCAGCCTTTAAAGTGGAAAGATATTCCTGCACTTGGTGTATTAGGATTTTTCTCTGTGACCTTGCATCACTTACTTATAAATACGGGACAGCAATATGTGAGTGCGGTTGCATCCAGCATTTTGAGCCAATCCATTCCGCTATTTACCTTTATTATTTCAGCTTTACTTTTTAAAGAGCAAATCCGCTTCAAACAGTGGTTGTGTATTTTATTGGGGCTTTGCGGTGCTGTATTAGTGGTCAGTGGAGATCATGGTCTTGGCGTGCCAAGTCCTTATAGTTTATTAATTGTTTTAGCTGCAATTGCATGGGGTCTTTATTTTAATTTATATAAAAAATTTGCTTTAAATTATGATGCTCTGAGCATGATGTGTTACATCATTTGGTTCGGAACCATTCCTTTACTATTTTATAGTGCTCATTTACCTAATGAAATTTTGCATGCTACTTGGCAGGCCAATATGTCGATTGTCTTGTTGGGTATTTTCCCAAGTGCGATGGCTTATGTATTTTGGGGATATGTACTTAAAAATATGCCGTTGACGATCGCATCGAATTTTTTGTATTGCTCGCCAATTGTCGCAATGAGTTTAGCAGTTCTCTTCTTAAATGAAAAACCATCAATGATTGTGCTGTTAGGTGGAGTGATTATTGTAGGGAGTTTGGTGTGGATGAATTGGGGGAATCGGCGTACCATCGAATAAGCTATAGATAATTAAACGATCTGTAGATTAATGCTATGTCATGCGCTAGTTGCTTTAAGAGAATGAAATGATTGTTGTTACCTTGACCTATAAAAAACCATTAGCCGAAGTTGATGCTGCACTAAAAGGGCATATTGCATTTTTAGACCATTACTATGAGCAGAGGAAATTTTTGGCATCGGGGCGTCGAGAAAATAGAGTAGGTGGAGTAATTTTAGTTTTAAGCTCTTCGATTCAAGAGGTCGAAGAGATCATGAAAAATGATCCGTTTTATATTCATGGCGTGGCTGATTATGATTTTATGTGGTTTGAGCCATCGAAAAGTTTAGAAGAAATTAAAGAGTTTGTTTAATTAAATGAGAGAACTACTTAATTTTAAGTAGTTCTCTCATCTATTTTATTGATATTTATTTAATAATTTATATTATTGTTCAACAATATAAATACTAGTTTGAAATACATCTCCCTTGCTTGTTTTAACTACACCAACACATAAATTGTTAGGAGATTGGATAAAAGAAAGTAAGGATGTATCTGCATTAGTTTTACAGCTCTTTTGCTTGTTCTCATCAAATGCTGTTAAATTTAATTGATGTTGTAAATCTAAAGTGAACACTTGGCTAAGAGCGCTAAATGCTTGATCTGCTTTTTGCATAAATAATAAATTATTATTGGCTTCCCATTCAGATAAAGAAATGCGCTCCTTACTTACATAGTGATATAAGCGTTTTGTGTCTGCATTATTATCTGCCGCATTTTTAAATTGAGTCTTTAAACCAAAATTTACTTTTACAATTGGTTTTTCACGAAAAGAAAGACGTGAATAAGGCACAATTTTGACTTCTGATGCCTGATTTAAACCTAGCAGTTTGAGTGTGGGATCTGCTTTATTTTGGGTAAAAGAGTCGGTAATTTTTTGTTGTATTAACTGGTCAAATTTAATAGGTTGATTAAGAGAGCTTTTTTCAATGGCTGAACTATTTGCACTTTTGTCAATTGCCATCGCAACACCTACTCCAATAAGACCAAACATTCCAGAAGCTGGGCTGGCCGAAGCATTGCTTGAATCACCAACTAATATTTGGCTGTTCTTTACAAAGTAATCGCCTGCACCTGATTCTGTCATTGAAGAAAGTTGTTCTGAAGAAACAGAAATAGATGTTTGTTTACCCGCAGCTGGATATTGAATAGACTTTGTTGTTGCACATCCAGTAAATAATAATGTTGATATAAGTAATAAATTTAAGTTTTTCATTGCAATGGTACTTTGTTAAGTTTGGTAATTATTTGTTCTAGTTTATTGAATTATGGATTAAATGTGAAGGTAGTAAATAATTCTTATTTATTACTTGATTGCAAAATAATCGTTTATAATTTTACTGAGCGAAATTCTTCAATAAGAAATCATTAAAAAACCATGTTTCCGATTTAAATCAAAAACATGGTTTTAATAAGACTTAATTATACAAAAATTAATTTCTATATAATTTTAACCCTGCAACACGCTCACATCAGCAATAGCAGTAAACAAGTTACGCAACTGAGCCAATAAACGTAAACGGTTTGCTTTCAGGTCGGCATCATCTGCCATGACCATTACACCATCAAAGAATGCATCAATCGGCGCACGAAGTGCTGCAAGCTTAGAAAGAGCAGCCGTGTAGTCTTTTGCCGCGAGTAATGGCTCAACCACAGGTGTCACTGCTTGAAGCTCAGCAAATAATGCTTTTTCAGCATCTTCAACTAAGTTTGCTTCAACTACAGAACCTTCTGGTGCTGCTTCTTTTGCAAGAATGTTAGCAACACGTTTGTTTGCAGCAGCAAGTGCAGCAGCTTCAGGCAGAGCACGGAAGTGGTTTACAGCATTTACACGCTTGTCAAAATCAAGTGGAGATTTTGGTGCAAGCGCTTGAACGGCTTGAAGCACATCAACAGCAACGCCTTGGTCTTCATACTTGGCACGGTAACGACCTTCCAAGAATGCAACAGCATCAGCACGCGTTTTGTCGTGGTCTTTAACGATGTCGCCATAACCTTGAAGTGCGAGATTTACCAGTTCTTCAATCGTTACGTCCAATTCATTTTCAATGATTAAACGTAAGATACCAATTGCTGAACGACGAAGAGCAAACGGGTCTTTAGAACCTGTAGGTGCTTGTCCAATACCGAAAATACCAACCAGCGTATCTAAACGGTCAGCAAGGGCAATCGTTGTACCAGTTTTGGTTTTTGGTAAAACATCGCCAGCGAATTTTGGTAAATATTGTTCGCCTAAAGCTTCTGAAACTTCAGCGTTTTCGCCTTCAATACGCGCATAGTAAGTACCCGCAATACCTTGAAGTTCTGGGAACTCACCAACAAGCTCTGAAGTTAAGTCGCATTTAGCAAGTAACGCAGCTTTTTCAGCATCTGCTGGGTTTGCACCAGTGATTGCAGATAATGCGACAGCAAGTTTTGCAATACGTGTCGATTTGTCCCAAAGCGTACCCAATTGTGCTTGGAATACCATGTTTGCCAATTTTTCTTTACGAGATGCAAGCGGTTGCTTTTGATCTTGTAAAAAGAAGAATTCAGCATCAGACAAACGAGGGCGAACAACTTTTTCGTTACCCTCAATAATTTGAATCGGGTCTTTAGACTCAATATTTGAAACAGTAATGAAGTAAGGTTGTAATTTACCTTCTGCATTGATCAAACAGAAATACTTCTGGTTGTCTTGCATTGTCGTAATGAGTGCTTCTTGAGGAACAGCAAGGAAGCGCTCTTCAAAGTTTGCACGAAGGGCAATTGGCCATTCAACGAGGCTTGTTACTTCATCAAGTAAGTCACTTGGAACAATCGCAGTTGCGTTAACTTCATCAGCTAACTTTTTCACTTGTTCTTGAATGGTTGTTTGACGTTTTTCAAAGTTAGCAACGACATATGCTTTTTCTAAAGCATCTAAGTAGTCATTTGCATGCGCTAAAGTCACAGCTTCAGGGGCATGGAAACGGTGACCATAAGTCACATTACCAGCTTTATGATCTTGAATAGTGGCGTCAACGATTTGGTCGTCTTTCAGTAAGAGAACCCATTTCACTGGACGTACAAATTCGGTACGGCTTGCAGCAGAACGCATACGCTTAGCAATTGGTAAGTTGTCTAGCGCAGTTTGTAAAATTTGTGGAAGTAAAGCGTCAAGGCTTTGACCTTTCACATCTTTTAAATAGCAAACTTTTTCAACTTTACCTGCTTGGAAAGTAGAAAGTTGGTCAACAGTAATCCCTTGACCACGCATAAAGCCTTCGAGTGCTTTAGTCGGTTTGCCTTCTGCATCGTAAGCCGCTTGAACAGCAGGGCCGTCAAAACGTTTTTGTGTATCAGCTTGAGCAGCATCAATATCAACAATTTTAAGCGCTAAACGACGTGGTGCTGCATAAGCTTCGATAGAAGCAAAATTTAAGCCCGCATCTTTTAAGCCTTTTACCGTTTCTGCCTGTAAAGCATCACGTAAGTTTTTTAAACTTTTCGGTGGAAGCTCTTCACAGCCAAGTTCGAATAAAACAGTATGTTTGCTCATTAGTTTTTCTCCGCCTTTGCTGCTTCACTTTCAGCTTGTGCTTTTAGCTGTGCCAATACTTCATCACGCAAGTGAGGTTCTGCCATTGGGAAGCCAAGTTCTGCACGTGCTTGTACATAACTTTGTGCAATTGCACGAGCTAAAGTACGGACACGTAAAATGTAGCGTTGACGCTCAGTCACAGAAATCGCGCCACGTGCATCAAGCAAGTTAAAGGTATGAGACGCTTTAACAACTTGCTCATAAGCAGGAAGAGAAAGTTTTGCTTCAATTAAACGGTTTGCTTCTGACTCGTAAAAGTCAAAGAGTTCAAATAGTTTTTCAACTGGAGCGTATTCAAAGTTGTAAGTCGATTGTTCAACTTCATTTTGATGGAATACGTCGCCGTAAGTTACAGTACCAAATTGGCCTTTGGTCCAAACAAGGTCATAAACCGAGTCTACGCCCTGAAGGTACATTGCAAGACGTTCTAAGCCGTAAGTGATTTCACCTGTTACTGGATAACATTCAACGCCACCTACTTGCTGGAAGTAAGTGAATTGAGTCACTTCCATACCATTAAGCCAAACTTCCCAACCTAAGCCCCATGCACCTAGTGTCGGAGATTCCCAGTTGTCTTCTACGAAACGGATGTCGTGAGTAAGCGTATCAATCCCGATTGCTTTTAAAGAATCAAGATAAAGCTGTTGGATGTTATCTGGGTTTGGCTTAAGCACCACTTGGAATTGGTAGTAGTGTTGCAAACGGTTCGGGTTTTCACCATAGCGGCCATCTTTTGGACGACGTGATGGTTGAACGTATGCAGCATTCCAAGTTTCAGGCCCTAAAGCACGTAAGAATGTTGCAGTGTGGAATGTTCCAGCGCCCATTTCCATGTCGTACGGTTGTAGTACGACGCAGCCTTGTTCGGCCCAATAGTTTTGTAGGGCAAGAATTAAACCCTGAAATGTATCAATATGCGATATAGCACGACTCATGGTGCATCCACTGGAATCAAACAAAAATTGTGGTTAAGTATAAGGATTTTGGTGGTGAGTGGCAAAGGCTAGTTGGGGGATTACGTCCCGTTTTTTAAATGCTGTTTGAGATCTGCTCTGAGTAGTAATATCCAATAGATGACGGCATAGGTCAACGAAAATGGACCTAATACATAGAAGAATTCAATCACAAAGAGTTCAAACTGTTCTAGTGGTGCGAATATCAACATAAGTAAGGTTGGAATGACGTACGTAAGAAACAGCGCGCTTAGAATGACGGTAAAAAAATTAATACGATGATACCTATGTAATTTAAGTTGAACAAAAATGGCAGGAAAAAATACGAAGATGTAGTAGATAAGGAGTAAGAATCCAATAAATAATCCGAATTGAAAGATGAAGTTAAAATCAGGCAGTTCAAATCTAATAATGTTGGGGTAAAACATAAAAATAAGAAAAAAGATATAAATAGTGATGGAAGCATAGAGAGGTGTAGTCAATGACAAACATCTCCAAATTTGATCTTCATTTACATTTAAATTACGAAGGAGAAGTTTAAAAAAAGAAAAAATGGGATTCAGCATTGGTGTTGTACCCATACAAAAAAGCGAACCTCTTTTTATATCACAGCTTATTTGCTCAATTGCGATATTCCGTTTTATTTTTCGGGGGATTGTCACGTCACCTCATGACGCATAGCATACTTCACTGGATTAAATTTAAGAATGCAAAATGATATTTTTTAAACGATGCTATAAATGAGTCGTTTGATATGTCTGATCGCATTCGAGAAAAACTACAAATTCTTGCTGATGCTGCTAAATATGATGTGTCTTGTTCATCAAGTGGCAGCGACCGTAAAAATAAAGATAAAGGTTTGGGTGATGCCAGTCATTCAGGTATTTGCCATAGCTATACCGAAGATGGCCGTTGTGTATCTCTCTTAAAAATTCTATTTAGCAACGTATGTATTTTTGACTGCGCTTATTGTGTTTCACGTCGTTCTAATGACGTTCAACGTGCAGCATTTACGGTACAAGAGGTGGTGGACTTAACCATTAATTTTTATCGACGTAATTATATCGAGGGCTTATTTTTAAGTTCAGGTATTTTTAAATCGGCCGACCATACAATGGAGCGTATGCTTCAAGTCGTGAAGAAGTTGCGCCTTGAAGAAAATTTTAATGGCTATATTCACCTAAAAACCATTCCGGGAGCATCGCCTGAACTTATTCATGAAGCAGGTTTATATGCTGACCGGATGAGTATTAATTTAGAGATGCCGACTGAAATTGGGCTAAAGACTTTTGCACCAGAAAAATCTCATCAGGAAGTACAAAAAGATTTAGGGTTAGTACGTGACAGGCTCATCCAGCTTAAAGATGAACGTCAAATCATTAAGCATGTACCGAAATATGTACCAGCAGGGCAGACCACCCAAATAGTAGTTGGTGCTCATCAAGAGTCAGACCAAGATGTCTTGTTTATGGCAGACAAGCACTATAAAGAATTTAAGCTCAAACGGGTCTATTTTTCGGGTTATATCCCAATTAATACCGAAAATAATTACTTGCCAGCAGTGGGTTCTGCTCCGCCGTTACTTCGAGAAAACCGACTCTATCAAAGCGATTGGCTGATGCGTTTTTACGGTTTTCAGGTCAATGAAATCGTCAATGAAAAATTCCCAAACTTAGATCTGGATGTCGACCCAAAATTAAGTTGGGCTTTAAGGCATCCTGAACAGTTTCCAGTAGATCTAAACTGTGCAGATTATCAAATGGTTTTGCGTGTACCCGGCATTGGGGTGAAATCTGCCAAGAAAATTGTTCAGGCTCGTCGCTTTGGTAAAATCCACATCGATTTACTTAAAAAGTTAGGTGTCGCCTATCAGCGAGCAAAATTCTTTATCCACTGTGAAGACAGTCCAAAATTCCAAAAAGAACTGTCTTCAAGTTTTATTCGGCAGCAGATTTTAACGCAGGGTTCCTCGAAATATGTACAGCAGCTTTCGCCACAATTAAGCCTTGGGTTCTAGCGATGTTTAATGATGAAGTGGCTTACTATTTTGATGGTTCAATGGTTGGGCTGCTAAGCTGTATTTTTCGTGCATTTCAATTTAAAGAATTACAGGTCAGTCTTTGTTTGAATGATGCTGCTCAACATGGTTTATTTGCCGATAAAATTGAGGTTTCAAATAACCAGCAACATGCAGAGCGTGTGTGGTCCGCGCTACAAAAAAAGCTGTCATCATCTTCTTTAAGACAATTTTATTTTGCTTATTTATCTGAATCTTTAGATGCCTATCAGCATTTATTTAATTATTGTATTTATGTGTTTAGTAGCCATGCATCAGTAGAAAAAGACTATTCGCACTCAAGTGTTTTGGCTATTGCACAGTGGACGAAAAAGGTCGGACGAGAAAAGCATCGGATGGAAGCTTTTATCCGTTTTAAAAAAACCAAAGATGAGCTTTTTTTAAGTCTGGTTCGGCCCGATTTTAATGTTTTACCGCTTATTCAGCCTCATTTTAAACGACGTTACCAAGATCAGCGTTGGCTGATTTATGATGAAAAACGTAGGTTCGGGCTTTATTATGATTTACAGGAAATACATGAGGTTTCACTCGAAGCTTCTGAGGTTGACCGTAATTTAAAAAATGGAATGAGCCAGAGCTTTCAGCTCGAGCTAGATGAGCAAGAAGTTTTATATGACCAGCTTTGGAAGGATTATTTTAAAAGCGTTAATATTACAGAACGCCAAAATATAAAGCTTCATGTGCAATATTTACCAAAACGCTACTGGCGCTATTTAAATGAAAAATTAATTGAATATTAAAGTTTTAAAAGGGTGAAAGTTGGTTCAACAGGTTTTCTTCTCTTTGAAGATATAATTTAAATGCACTTTATGTGGCTTTGGGCGTATACTTTTGCCCGTTATAAATGACGGCATATCCCCAAAGGTGTACTGTGAGTGTTATACAGCGAGAATGGTTACAGATTTTAAAACCAAATTTTAAGGTTTTGCCTTTAAAAGAACGGTTGCTTTGCGGTGTTGGAGCACTCTGTGGTTTAGCAATTTCTTCCTTAATTAGCTGGTATGTTTTAGGTGGAATTAATGCCTGGTACATTGCACCCATGGGAGCTTCATCTGTTCTGTTATTTGCTGTGCCAACCAGTCCATTGGCTCAACCATGGAATGTGATTGTTGGTAATACGCTAGCCGGAATTATTGGGGTTGCCTGTGCACAGTGGATTCCTGATTTAACCACTGCTTTTAGTGTGGCTGTGGGTTTTGCCATATTTTTAATGATGACCACCGACTCTTTGCATCCACCAAGTGGTGCAGTCGCGATTACGGCTGTGTTAGGTGGTGCTGCAATTCATAAATTAGGCTTTTATTTCGTTTTTTATCCGGTTCTGCTCAACTCGTTACTTTTACTCGGTTTCGCCGTCTTTTTTAATAGATTAATTGGAAGACATTATCCAGTTACCGCACGTCTCAATGAGCGTAGCAAGGACCCAACACCGACTCAAAAAGTATCGATTCAACCGAAAGATATTGAGTACGCATTAGAGCACCACACTGAGTTGCTAGATATTAGCCAGTACGATTTAGAAAAAATTATTTTAGATGCACAAGAACATGCCAACGAACGCATAGTCAATCAATATACCTGTCAGGATATTATGAGCCGTGATGTGATTAAGCTGCATGAAGATGATGATATTCATCAGGCACTGGATAAGTTCAAGCATATTAACCTTATGAGCTTACCGGTGGTAAATGCTGACAATCATCTAGTAGGAACTTTAGCTTTATATGAAGTTGTGGAATGGTTTAAAGGTGCAGCGGACCCAAGAAACTCTTGGCAGCATTATGTGAAACAGATTATGAGTCATAGAGTGGTGACAGTATTGCCAACACAGCCTATTCAAGATCTTGTGCCTTATTTTGTCGAAAAATCTTTTAATTATATTCCAGTGGTCGAAGAGCGGAAGTTAATCGGAATGATCAGCCGCGCAGATATGATTGCTGCTTTACAACAACAGTTAAACCGTAAAATATAATCTAAAAAAACAGAGCAAAAAAAAGCTACGGTTGATTAGGGGATGCAACCGTAGCGACCAAAATTAATTAACGTGTTTGCTCTTCATGTATAGTTCGGACGGATTGTCGATAGCCTTCAATATGTTCTGGCTGTTTTTTCGGAATGACTAACCACAAAACCAGATAAACTAAGATTCCGGGAAAGGCCGCACTCATAATTGAAATCACAACAAAAATAATGCGTAGTAAAGTTACGTTCCAACCAAAACGTTCAGCAATACCACCCATTACACCGGCGATCATGCTATGTCGGTTCGAGCGATATAAACCAGAACTGGCCATCTAATTCTCCTTAAAAATAAAAAGTTACAAGGAATTGCTTATTCTCTTGCTTAATAAAAATATGGAGACGAAATAACGGTTTTAAAGTCTTCTAAAAAGTAAAATGGTTAAAATATGTAAAGGATTGGAATGAAGGAAACTAACATCAACTAAAATGCACCCTTTCAGGGCTTAAAGGTTTATGGCAGCAATGGGCTCGTGCCTGAAATGAATATAAACATGGTTGTTGCTGTTATCTGTGAATAATGTATATGTTTTTGAAGCGGTCTAGGTTTTTAGTTAAGCATTTGGTTGTAGGGACTATGATGTGCCTGACACTTAGTGCTTGCGACATAAACCATACCAACTCCAAAGATCACTCTAGTCCAAGTTCTAGTTCTACCGATGAAGAAAATTTAATAAAAAATAGTACATCTACAAAAACATTAGATTATGTGGCGGGACGTACTTTTCTACCTGAAGAAAATTTAGATCAAACCAAAAAATTAAGTGGAATTTCACTGCAATATGTAGGGCGATATCACACCCGAATTTCATGTGAGGATGCTTTTGCCGATTGTGAATCTGGAGAGGCGGAGTACATTTTAAATTTATTACCCAATGGATCGGCTTATTGGAATGTTATTCATTTTGGCCGAGTGGGAAGTAAAGATGGGGCTAAAAGTACTGCTGTAAATCAGTTATGTCCTGATTTAAATTGGAAAGTACATGAAAGAGAGCATGAGTTAACCATTCACTGTCCTTTATCTAATGTTAATTTTTATTTTAATGTTGATTCAAACAAAAGATTGATCGTGAATCTAGAAAAACTGTTTTATAGCGACTACGGTAAAAACCGTGAGTTTTTGGAACAAAACTATTTTGTTCCAAAGCAAGCTTATGTTCTGACTAAAGAATAAATATTAAATTTTTACTTGAATAAAAAAGAGCGCAATATGAATTGCGCTCTTTTCATTTCACGATTTAAAAATCATTAGTAGTCGAAGCTAAAGTGTTCAACTGGTAATGATGTTAATGTGCGAGAGGTTGTCACCATTGACTCGGCGTGACCTTGAGTACGAGGTAACATACGGTCAAAGTAGAAGTCTGCAACTTTGATTTTTGCCTTATAGAATTCAGGCGTTTCTGCACCATCACCTGCTTCAAGTTTCTCAGACGCAATGACTGCTTGTTGCGCCCAGAAGTAAGCCATCATCACGTAACCTGAGAACATCAAGAAATCTACAGAAGCAGAAGATACGATGTCACGGTCTTTACGTGCAGCAAGCATGATACGAACTGTTAAAGTGTTCCATTGAGCACAAAGCTTAGTTAAATCCCAAGCAAAACGACGTAAGTATTTATTACGTGCGTGTGCAGCACAGAATTTTAAGATTTCAGCAGTGTAGTCACGAACCACTTTACCTTTTGAGCTAAGCAATACTTTACGACCAATCAAATCAAGTGCTTGAATGCCTGTTGTACCTTCGTATAGCGTTGAGATACGAGCATCACGAGCGATTTGTTCCATGCCCCATTCTTTAATGTAGCCATGACCGCCATAAACTTGCATACCGTTGTTTGCAGCTTCTAAACCAAGTTCAGTCAAGAAACCTTTCAAAATTGGTGTGTAGAAACCAAGTTTATCATCGTAGTCTTCGTAAGCAGCTTGGTCACCACGTGTTAATGCATCTGTCATTTTGTCTGCAAGTTTTGCAGCATGATAGATCATTGAACGGCCACCTTCAGCAATTGCTTTTTGAGTCAACAACAGGCGACGTACGTCAGCATGATGAATAATGGCATCTGCAACTCTTTCAGGTTCTTTTTTACCAGAAAGTGCACGCATAGACATACGATCTTTCGCATAAGGTAATGCACCTTGGAACGATAACTCAGCGTGCGCAATACCTTGAACAGCAGTACCAATACGTGCTGTATTCATGAAGGTAAACATTGCATGTAAACCTTTGTTGACTTCACCGATTAAATAACCAGTGGCATTATCAAAGTTTAGTACAGCAGTTGCAGAAGCACGGATCCCCATTTTGTGTTCGATTGAACCACAGGTCACTGCATTACGTTCACCGATACCACTATCAGCAGTAGGGATGAATTTAGGTACGATAAATAATGAAATACCACGAGTACCAGCAGGTGCATCTGGAAGACGTGCAAGTACGATGTGAATAATATTTTCAGTTAAATCATGTTCACCGGCAGAAATGAAGATTTTTGTACCAGAGATTTTATAAGTGCCATCTGCTTGAGGTTCAGCTTTAGTTTTAACTTGTCCTAAGTCTGTACCACATTGAGGTTCGGTTAAGCACATTGTGCCGCTCCAAGTTCCTTCAACAAGTTTAGGCATATACGTTTGTTTTTGCTCATCAGTACCGAATTGCAAGATGGTATTCATACAACCCGAACTTAAGCCTGGGTACATGGTAAATGACCAGTTTGCAGTACCCATCATTTCTGATTTGATGAGGTTTAAAGACATTGGTAGGCCTTGACCACCAAATTCTTCTGGATAAGAAAGACCTTGCCAACCACCCATAACGAACTGGTCATAAGCTTCTTTAAAGCCTTTAGGTGTAGTTACTTCGCCGTTGTCAAAATGGCAACCTTCTTCATCACCAGGCTGGTTAAGTGGCGATAATACGTTTTCACAATAATCTGCCGCACCTTCAAGAATCATATCAACGGTATCTGGATCTGCATTTTCACCATTTGATAAAGTTTTGTAGTGAGCAGGGTAATCTAATACTTCATTCATTAAGAAGCGAATATCGTGTAGCGGGGCTTTATATGCTGGCATGGCTTTAATCCTAATTTTGAATCATTGTGGGATTATCTGAATCGATGATTTGATTATTCACTCGCATGATAAAAATACAATGATAATCACATCCGAAAGAAATGTCAGAAAAGCGAATTTTGTCGAAAATAAATACACCTGAAAATACATTTTCTGCTACATTCAGGACTTATACTTTTATGTGAAAAAACAACTATTTTTTTATTTTTAGCAAGTTTTGCTAAAAAGATAAAGCGATAAGGTTTTAAAAAAGGTTATGCATTTAAAATATCTCAGTTTATGTTTATTCAGTTTGGGTTTGACCGCATGTGCGCAGCATAGCCTACGTCCATCAGTGGCACCTGCTAATTTAGATCAAAAAGTCATTCAGGGTATGAATGCAATGTATGAATACCCAAGCTATGACTACCGCGGGCATTTTAAAGTTAATGTTGATTCAAATCAGCCCAACAAAATAAGCACTGTAGAGAAAAGTGCTCAACTTGATGCTGAAGTACAAAAAAAAGTAGATCAGTATTTACGTGAACAAAAAATTAATTTGAATAAAAAACAGAAGCAGGCGCTCTATGCCGCAATTGCAAATGAGCAATCTGTTTCGGGTGTATCTGGTGAATCACGTTCAGAAAAAGTAAATGCCGTTTTAATCAATTTATTAAATGATCTCCAATTTAGTTACGATGGTTCAGTTCATTATCGTCAAAAAATGGGGTCTTTAAACCTCACTGCAAGATATGAAAAACCGACTTTGCTCGTGCAGGCAAAATTGCCAATGGTGCTTGATCTGAAGGATTATAAGTTTTACGTTAATTATTTCGGATTAATGCCTTATTTAGTTAATAAAGATAATCAAAACAACTTAGCCTATGTCGATTTTTCGAAATATAAAGATCTGTTTACGAACGTCGATATGAAGAAGTTTGTTGAATATGCGAAGGCTTCTGGCGCCGTGTCTTATCGTTTGGCTGATCCGCAAAATTTACAACGTTTACCAATTACAGACGCTGACCGTAAGGCAGGAATTGTAGAAAAAATTCGTTTAAAGGATACGGTTGAGGAGTTACTGCTACAAGTTGATCTATATGGTCAAGTCAATGAAAAATACCTGCAAAAAAGTGTTTTAGGATTTGATGATCAAAAGATTGCTGAATCTATAGCAACTGAACTTGCTGCTTCTGAAGCTAAGAAAAAGTCAGGTGGTGCCGAAGGGCAGAAGGTTTCTTCTGAAGATGCAGCAGCAGTCAGCCAACAACTTTACTCACTTATTAACGCTCATTTTGGCGGTACATTGGCTTCTGGGGAAGGTGATGAAGAACAATCAAGTGCAGCTCAAGATGCAGCGGCGGCAGCAGAGGAAGCTTCTGCTTCAGGTCAAGATGAGGATGCTGCTGATGTTGCGGTAGCGGATGCCGAACAAACTACCCAAGATGAAGAAGGTCCAACCCTTACAGAAGAACAATGTGTTGAGTTACAGACCCTTAAAAAACCAGTAGTTTTAGGGGATATTAATTACTGTCAAATATATGGTGTTGATGTTCTTGATCAAAGCACAGAGAGTACCCAAAAAACTCAGATCAAGTCTCGTCAAGCTGCTTTAAAACAAACTTTTGCTGCTTATGATCAGAACCAGTTTGTGAATGATGAAGCATTCAAAGCTTTATGGTTAAAGCATAAAGCAGAGATCGAACAAGCTTTACCAAAACAAAGAAATCCAATTACGATTGATGTTGGACTCGATGAAAAAGGCCGTGCAGTCAACGTAGATTACGATATTGCATATACACCTGCTGAATTTAACCATCGCTTTAATATTAAAGCAGACATGCAAATTCTAAATTATGGTAAAGCAACTTCAATTGACCAGCAGCAGCTTAAACAAGCTAAATCAGTTGCTGAAGCAAGTAAGGGTTCTTTATTTGAAAACTTTGTAAAAGGCTTTAGTGAAAAACTTGGGCAAAGTGATGTTTCTGAACATCCAGTTGGTTCACATAGCGATGTACAAGATCTAGATTCGAGTCTGGCGCTGTTGGCTAACCAAACTTATGATGCAACGCATGCTTATGACAAAACGTATAAGGCTGTGTTTATTGCAAAACTGACTGCCGAAAAACCGTCATATATTAATTATTACTCAGTTCAACAGTTGCAAGAAATTGCGGAAGTTTATGCTTATTGGTTCTCAGAAGAAGAAACCTACAACCCTCAAGGTAAGGCTTTAGAGCATATTGAGGGATTACAGAAAAAGCATCATCTTGAACAAGAAGACCAATTTGATAATGAGTTAGGTCGTGCTGTAGACCGTATTGTGATTACAACGATACAAGGTAAAGCAGGGCGTGAAGCATGGCAAAAATTGCAGAAACAATATAAACAACCTGAGCAGCTTTTCTCGAAACAATATCAATTAGAATTTGAACAACAAAATGGTGCTTCTGCTGAAGAAAAACAATTGTTGTCACAAACTGCTGATATTTTAGGGAAGGTGTATGTTGCTGCACGTAAACAACAGCTTACGGAAAAAACAATTCAGAATTTAAAACCTGAACATAATGAGTTTATTGATTATGAGATTTTCCGAGATGTTTATCAGCAAATGGTTGCGACCAAAAAATAATAAATGAAATAAAAAAAGAACCTACTTAAAGTAGGTTCTTTTTTGTTATAGAAAATCTTTTAATTCAGGTCTTACGCCATTCCAGATATAGAAGGCTTCAATTGCCTGCCCCACTAACATGCCGAAACCTTCAGAGTAGGGCACATTGCGTTGTTTAGCTTGCTCAAGGAAGCTAGATGGTTTGCCATATGCCATTTCATAGGCATGTTCGAATTGTAAATTTTCAGGAAGCTGTAGAGCATCACCTGAAAGGCTTGCAGAAGTTGCATTAATCACAATGTCAAATCTCCCTTCTAGCTCATTGAGGGAAATTGCTTGTAATTGAGTTTGTGGAGCTGCAGCGTTTAAGTCATCTACAAGTTGTTCAGCACGGGCTAGAGTACGGTTTGCAATCACAATCTTCTTCGCGCCAGCCTGTACGAGTGGGTAAATAACACCACGAGTTGCACCACCAGCCCCTAAAATTAAAATAGTTGTATTTTCTAGATTCCAATCTAAAGCTTGAATCGCGGCAACTAAGCCCTGACCATCAGTATTATCGCCGTGCAATTTGCCATTTTCCATCCATAATGTATTCACCGCTTTCGCAATCTGAGCACGTTCGGTTAACACATCGCATAAAGCAAAAGCCTGTTCTTTAAATGGAACAGTAACGTTCATGCCACTTCCGCCTTCTGCAAAGAAACTACGCATACTTGGCTCAAAACCATCAAGAGGGGCAAGACGTTTTTGATAGTTCAGGTCAACACCTGTTTTTTGAGCAAAAGCATGATGCAATTCAGGAGAACGTGATTGTTCGATCGGGTTGCCAACTACTGCAAACTGTTTGGTCATTCTTATATCCAAAATTTTAAAATGGCATGAAGCAGATAAAACCTATACTGAATATTCAGCAGGCTTCACTATAAGCCAAATTGGAATCAGAAAAAATATTTGAATAGAAACAAAGAAGTTGAAAATAAAAAAGGAGATTCTTTAGGGTGGAAGCCAAAGAATCTCCAAAAAGCAAAAAATTAAGCGACTTTTTCTTTTGAATTTAGCCAATCACGTGGTTTTAAGTAATAGTCAGTCAAACGTTTTTCTGGAGAGTCTTCATCCCATTCAGGACGATAAGACCAACCTGCAAGGTTAGGTAGACTGACTAAAATAGATTCGATACGTCCACCTGTTTGTAAACCAAACAATGTTCCGCGGTCATACACTAAGTTGTATTCAACATATCTACCACGACGGTAAAGCTGAAACTCTCGTTGGGCTTCGGTATAAGGTTGTTCACGATGTTTTTCAAAAATCGGCAAGATGGCATTTAAATAGCCATTACCGACAGCTTGAATATATTTAAAGCAGGTTTCGAAATCCCAGCCATTGAGATCATCAAAAAATAAACCACCGACGCCACGTTGCTCATCACGATGTTTTAAATAGAAGTAATCGTCACACCATTTTTTATGTTCAGCATAGACATTGTCACCAAAAGGCTGACACAGGTCGTAAGCGGCTTGATGCCAATCGATAACATCTTGTTCATCTGGATAAAACGGTGTTAAGTCAAAACCACCGCCAAACCACCAAATTGGATCTTGTCCTTCAGGCTCTGCAACGAATAAACGTACATTGGCATGAGAAGTTGGAATATTCGGATTTTTAGGGTGAATCACTAACGAAACACCAAGTGCTTGTGCTTTCGCGCCAGCAATTTGGGGGTGACGTTCTGTAGCAGAAGCGGGAAGTTTACTAATGTTGATGTGAGAAAACATCACACCACCTTTTTCAATCACTGTACCATTTTGCAAAACTCGCGAACGGCCACCGCCACCTTCTGGGCGCTCCCAATCATCAATAATAAATTCACTCGTACCGCCACCAGCTTTTTCTTGTTGTTCTAAACCAGTACATATACGGGCTTGTAAATCGAGGAGAAATTCGCGGACACGTTGAATATCTGTGGAAGTCGGATGTTGCATAATGACCCTCAAAGATGATTGAGATAGGAGATAGATACATCAAAGCACAAAACCATAAAAAAAGTAAGGGATTTTTAAGAAATGTCTTAGAAATCCCTTCCAATTATTTTTAAATTTATAATTTTGGTTTAAAAATCATCTTTTTGATAAAGATGATCCATACGTTCACGTTTGGTTTTTAAATATTCTTCATTAAAAGGGTTGCGCCCAACGGTTAATGGAACGCGGTCAACAATATTAATTCCTTGATCTTTGAGCGCCTGAATTTTCAAAGGATTATTGGTAATTAACTTAACTTCTTTCACTTCTAAATGATCTAGCATGATGCTACACATATCGTAACGACGTGCATCGGCAGGTAAATTTAAAAGTAAATTAGCATCTACGGTGTCATGTCCCTGATCTTGTAAAGCATAGGCGCGAATTTTATTCGTTAGTCCAATACCACGACCTTCTTGACGTAAATATAAAATAACACCTTGGCCTGCATCGTTGATGAGCTTTTGAGTTGCCTGCAATTGGGGACCACAGTCGCATTTTAATGACGCAAAAGCATCACCTGTTAAACATTCTGAATGTACACGAACTAAAACAGGGCCTGTGGGTGGTTTTTCTAACCCTTTAGAAAGTGCCACATGTTCTTCACCTGATACCGGATCTTGAAAAACAGAAATATTGAATTCACCAAAAGCGGTCGGGAGTTTTGATGTTGCAATGAACTCTATAGGCACAGATTAACTCATCTTTTAACCGAAAACGGTTTAAAGTATAGCGTAATGCTGAGAGATTGGTCGAATTGTCATAATGATTTTGCGTATGAAGGTTTTCTTTTTTGTATAAAGAAGACGATAATAGTTGATAAATAGTCAGATTATTCAGGATAATCTGCCAACCATACCCATGATGTATGAGAGACTGCTTTGCATGACCTCGTTCGCAAATGTGGCTGATTGAAGGTGACTTCATTCGATTGTATGATCGACCCATTTTGACCCAGCTTAGGATTTGCCAGGCTTATAAAGGCTTTGCCACATATGTTGTATACCGAAATTCCAACTCAACGCCCTGTTACGCCATTGTTAGATGCAATTGATCATCCTCAACAATTACGTCAGCTCGAGCATAGCCAATTGGTTCAAGTGGCTGATGAGTTGCGTCAATATATTTTATATGCAGCAGGCCAGAGTGGTGGCCATTTCGGTGCTAATCTCGGCGTGGTTGAGCTGACGGTTGCGCTGCATTATTGCTTTAACACTCCAAATGACCGATTAGTTTGGGATGTAGGACATCAGGCCTATCCGCATAAAGTCTTGACAGGTCGTCGTGAACAAATGACCACGATTCGATCTAAAAACGGTTTAGCCGCATTTCCAGCCAGAGAAGAATCAGTTTTCGATACATTTGGTGTAGGACATTCATCAACAGCAATTTCGGCTGGGCTAGGAATGTCGTTAGCACGTCGTTATCAAAACGACCCATGTGAAGTGGTTTGTATTGTCGGTGATGGCGCAATGACAGCAGGTATGGCATTTGAAGCCATGAACGATGCTGTTGCACATAATGCCGATTTAATTGTTGTGCTCAATGACAATGACATGTCAATTTCTTGTAGTACGGGCGGCTTTGCTAAACATTTGGCCGCAATTTGGGAAAAAGGCCATTTAGTTAACGTTAATGAAGATGGCGAAGCATATATACAGCCGCATCCAAAATGGACTTATAACTCTCGTTTGCATCAATCAGCAACAGATGCGGCCGATAACTTATTTAAAGCAATTGGTTTTGATTATTTTGGTCCATTCGATGGCCATGACGTAAATCAATTGGCCCAAGTATTTAATGCTCTGAAGAAACGTAAAGGTCCACGTTTAGTACACGTCTATACTAAAAAAGGTAAAGGTTTTATTCCTGCAGAAGCAGATCCGATTACCTATCATGCAATTAGCAAAATTAATGCAACCTCAGCAGGTAAAACACCACCTAAATATTCTGATGTATTTGGTCAGTGGTTATGTGATGAGGCGGCGCAAGATGAGCGTTTACTCGCGATCACACCGGCGATGTGTGAAGGCTCAGGCATGGTTCAATTTGCTAAAGAATTTCCACAGAGATTTTTTGATGTTGCGATTGCTGAACAGCATGCTGTAACACTTGCAGCAGGAATGGCTTGTGAAGGCTTAAAACCTGTTGTTGCAATCTATTCAACATTCTTGCAGCGTGGTTACGATCAGCTTATTCATGATGTTGCATTACAAAACCTTGATGTGACTTTCGGGATTGACCGTGCAGGTTTGGTTGGTGAAGATGGTCCAACTCATGCAGGTGCATATGATTATGCATACATGCGTACAGTTCCAAACATAGTCATCATGGCGCCTAAAGATGAAAATGAATGCCGTCAGATGCTTCATACAGCCTATACCTATAATGGGCCAGCTGCGGTACGTTATCCACGTGGTGCTGGTGTAGGTGTTGAAATTCAGCAAGAGTTGACCGCTATTGAATTAGGCAAAGCTGAAATCGTTGCTGAAGTAAAGACGAGCTGTGAAGAGCAGATTACAATTTTGGCATTTGGTAGCCGAGTGATGGTAGCTGTAGAGGCTGCTGAACAATTTGCACAAAAACATGATGTGGGTGTGCGTGTTGTAAATATGAGGTTTGTGAAACCACTTGATGAAAAAATGATTCGTGGTTTAGCTGAACACACTCATTTATTTGTCACTGTTGAAGAGCATGCTGTTATGGGCGGTGCAGGTAGTGCGGTTAATGAATTTATGGCGCAAGAACAAATTGTGAAACCTATTCTAAATTTAGGTTTGCCAGACTTGTTCTTACAACAAGCTTCACATGGACAAATGCTACAAGATTGCGGGTTAGATGCTAAAGGTATTTTGAGCTCAATTGAGCGAGCTTGGCTTAAGCTAAATCAGGTAGTTTAAGCCTTCATAAAAAATTTGAAACATTTTCCCCCTAAAAGCGCATATATTTGCTAAAATATCTGCGCTTTTATGCATTATTCTTTGTCAAAATCTTCAAATTTGTCTAGTGGGTGTTCAATGGAACCTATGGTGGTTATGGCTGCGCGTGCGGCTCAAACAGTTGGTCAAGAGCTTTTAAAAGCGCATCAAAATCGTCATAAACTCGATTTACAAGTTGAAGAGAAAGGCATTGATGGCCCGGTAACACGTCTAGATCGTTATTTAGAACAATTAGCGATTGATACGTTGCGTAAAAGTTATAAAAACCATAGCTTCTTAGGTGAAGAGTTTGGTTTACAAGAAGGTAAAGGCCATGATGCAGAGTGGTGCTGGGTAATTGACCCGCTTGATGGCACACAAAACTTTATTAATGGTTTTCCTCATTTCTGTATTTCTATTGCAGTTCAGCATAAAGGTGTTACTCAACACGGCGTAATCTACGATCCAGTACGTGATGAATTATTCTCTGCTAGCCGTGGTCGCGGTGCAGTTATGAATCAACGCCGTATTCGTGCCAATGTAAAAGATACTTTAGAAAATACATTCTTGGCAGTAGGCCATCCTTACCGTGCTAAACGTGATGGTGAAATCGTATCTTATGCAGAGCAGCACTTCGCATCATTATTAGCGGTTACTCAAGCAGGTGCACAAATCCGTCGTGGTGGTTCAGCTGCTCTAGATTTAGCATATGTAGCTGCGGGTCGTTTTGATGGTTTCTTTGAGCTTGGTTTAAAGCCATGGGATATTGCTGCTGGTGAACTTATTCTTAAAGAAGCAGGCGGTGCGGTTGTTGATGCACGTGGTGGCAATAACTCGTTTGAAAATGGTCAAGTACTCGCATGTTCGCTTAAAATGCTAAAACCGTTAATGCAAACAGTTGTTCCAGCTTGGGATAAAGCTGCAAAATAATTTAGTGTATTATAGATAAAACCCTCTTTAATCAGAGGGTTTTGTGTTTTTGGTAAAGAGTAAAATTAAATTAATTCTAGAAATATGTATAAAGTTGATTAAAACACATGACTTTTAATTTATTTCTGCTATAATCCGCCAACGCACTTAAATTTCCGTTCATTACCTGAACATTCTGTTCTATTCATTGTAAGCGCACGCTGTCCATAGAGAGGACCATTTCTTGCGCCCCGATCGCTCAGCGATTCTTCAGGTTCGGCCGTAATCAAGCATGCGTTTAGTCCACATCGTCGTTACTCGGATTGCCGCTGAATAAAAGTTTCAGCTCTTTTTGCTTTGCCGCTTTTTGCCGATGTCTATTTTGTATTTATTAAAAATGGAGCACCCACAAGGGTGAAACTCTCTATGAGCAAATCTTTTGCCGAATTTTCTTTGCATGAAACCTTACAACAAGCGCTTGAAGGTTTAGGTTTTACTACCCCAACTGCCGTGCAAGAACAAGCAATTCCTGCTGCTTTAGAAGGTAAAGACCTTCTCGTATCAAGCCAAACTGGTTCTGGTAAAACTGCAGCATTCTTACTTCCAACATTAAATGCTTTAGCTGGTCAAGAGTCTGCTGTACCGTTCAAAGACCGTATGAAAGCAGTGACTCAACCGAATATTTTGGTAATTTCACCAACTCGTGAATTGGCACAGCAAGTAAGTCAAGATGCAATTGCACTTGTACGTCACATGAAAGGTGTTCGTATTGCTGCCATTATGGGCGGTATGCCATTTGCAAAACAAATTCAACAATTAAAAGGCGCGCAAGTTGTTGTTGCAACACCTGGTCGTTTACTTGACTTGGTGAATCGTCGTCAAATTAAATTAGATCAAGTAGATGCTTTAATCGTTGATGAAGCGGACCGTATGCTTGACCTAGGTTTCTCTGAAGACTTAGAAGCAATTAGCGAATTAGCGGCTAACCGTAAACAAACATTAATGTTCTCTGCAACATTTGCTGATCGTATCATTCGTCTTGCATCATGCATGATGAAAGATCCTATGCGTATCGCAATTGAAACAGGTCATTCAACCAATACAGATATTACACAAACATTGCATTGGACTGATGGCTTTGAACATAAGAAAAAATTACTTACACATTGGTTAAGTGATGAAAGCTTAGATCAAGCTGTTGTTTTTGCTAGCACGCAAGAAGATACAGATATGTTGGCAGAAGAACTTGCTGAAGCAGGTCATTCTGTTGTTGCACTTCATGGTGCAATGCCACAAACAGTTCGTAACCGTCGTTTACGTAGTATTCGTGAAGGTCGTGCAAAAATCTTAGTTGCAACTGACGTTGCTGCTCGTGGTCTTGACGTTCCGACTATTTCTCACGTAATTAACTTCGGTCTTCCGATGAAGCATGAAGATTATGTACACCGTATTGGTCGTACTGGTCGTGCTGGTCGTACTGGTCAAGCAATTACTTTAGCGACTTATCGTGAACGCGGTAAGATTCGTGCACTTGAAGAATACTTAGAAGCACGTTTGAGTGTTTCTGAAATTGAAGGCTTAGAGCCATCTCCACCTCCTGCTCGTTCAGGTCGTGATGGCGGTGGTCGTGGCCGTAGTGGTAATGGCGGCGGTGGTCGTGATGGTCGTCGTAGTGGCGGCGGTGGTTTTGGTGGCGGTCGTCGTTTTGAAGGCGAAAGCAACTTTAAACGCCGTGAAGGTGGTGGTCGTGATGACCGTCCACGTCGTAGCTTCGATGATAAACCACGTGGTGAACGTCCAGCGTTTGGCGGTGGTGAAGATCGTCCGCGTCGCGAGTTCAATTCAGACCGTCCACGTCGTGAAGGTGGTTTTGAAGATCGTCCACGTCGTGAGTTCAGTGCAGATCGTCCACGTCGCGAAGGTGGTTTCAATGATAAACCGCGTTTTGAATCGAATGATGACAACCGTGGTAATCGCGTAGATTATAAACCACGTCGTGAAGGTGGTTTGAGTGACCGTCCAAAACGTAGTTTTGGTGGTGAAGACCGTCCACGTCGTAGTTTTGATGACAAACCACGCGGTGAGCGTCCAGCGTTTGGTGGTGAAGATCGTCCGCGCCGTAGTTTTGATGACAAACCACGTGGTGAGCGTCCAGCGTTTGGCGGTGGTGATGATCGTCCAAAACGTAGCTTTGGTGGTGGTGATGATCGTCCACGTCGTAGTTTTGATGACAAACCACGTGGCGAGCGTCCAGCGTTCGGCGGTGGCGATGATCGTCCAAAACGTAGCTTTGGTGGTGGTGAAGATCGCCCACGTCGTAGCTTCGATGATAAACCACGTGGTGAACGTCCAGCGTTCGGCGGTGGCGATGATCGTCCGCGCCGTAGTTTTGATGATAAACCGCCGCGTCGTAAATTCGACCGCTAATCAATATTTAGTTTGAAAAAAGGCCAGTAAAAATACTGGCCTTTTTTATTTTTCAGTTTTGTTATAAACTAACAAAATGTGAATTGGTTCAATTTTTTATTAAATAATGCGTAAAAGTAAGCGAAAAGAAACAGTAATGGCACAATTGAAGAATCTTTTGCTTCAGCATGGTTTGCCTTATCTTTTTATTGCACTCGTTTTGTGTAATGGTGTTTACTTTGCCTATGCTTTAATAAATGGAAGTTCTGTTGAGCAATTCCAAGCTTCTGAATTGACCTCTTTTTACGAATATACTTCTTCTATTTCTATAAAATAAGTTCGATTTGCTTTTGTCAAAATTACAACAAGTTTGCTAATTTTCAGTGTTATAGTATGCGTGCATAAAAGTGCAGGAACGATTGCCATTATGAATAATAAAACTCCTCTCTCGACTCAACCACTTATTGAAGTGAAAAACTTGAGTTTTAATCGAGGGGAACGCGTCATTTATGACAATATTAGTTTAAATATACGTCGAGGCCAGATTACGGCCATTATGGGACCTTCTGGTACAGGTAAAACAACTTTATTACGTCTGATTGGTGGACAGCTTGTTCCAGATCAGGGGGAAGTTTTACTCGACACTAAAGATATTGCCAAAATGTCTCGTCAGGAACTTTTTTCAGCCCGTGCACGTATGGGAATGTTATTTCAGAGTGGGGCTCTATTTACGGATATGTCCGTTTATGAAAATGTAGCGTTTCCAATCCGAGCGCATACTAAGCTTCCTGAAAATCTCATTGCTGAACTGGTTGCATTAAAACTCGAATCGGTGGGTCTGCGTGGTTCTGAACAATTAATGCCGACAGAACTTTCAGGTGGTATGAATCGTCGTGTGGCATTGGCTCGCGCGATAGCACTTGATCCCGATTTAATCATGTACGATGAACCTTTTGCAGGTCAAGACCCAATTGTGAAAGGTGTTTTGACACGTTTAATTCGTTCACTACGTGAAGCGTTAGATTTAACAACAATTATTGTTTCGCATGATGTCGCAGAAACATTATCGATTGCTGACTACATCTATGTGGTAGCTGAAGGAAAAATTCAGGGAGAGGGTACACCTGAAGAGTTGCAAAAATATGCTTCTCCATTTGTACACCAATTCTTAACAGGTTCGGCAGAAGGACCGGTTGAATACCAGTTTAGTCATCAAACTTATTTAAATAACGAGGTTCGTCCATGAATACGATTGCCTGGTTAGGTAGACTCGTTATTGAGCGGATTCGAGGCATTGGTGCTGCGGCACATATGCTCTTGCAGATTATTTTTTCATTTCCTACCAAGGGTGGCTTTGGTCGTTTCGGTTACCAAATGCACCGCGTAGGTGTGATGTCCTTACTTATTATTACCGTTTCTGGTTTGTTTATTGGTGCGGTTCTTGGCTTGCAGATGTATAGCATTTTGGTCACTTTCGGTGCTGAGTCGATGTTGGGTACAGCGATTTCATTAACACTACTCCGTGAGCTTGCTTCTGTGGTTGCTGCATTGCTATTTGCAGGACGAGCAGGTTCTGCATTGACTGCCGAAATTGGTTCAATGAAGCAAAGCGAACAGCTTGCCAGTATGGAAATGATCGGTGTTGACCCTTTAAAGCAAATCGTATCACCACGTCTTTGGGCAGGTATTGTCAGTTTGCCAATGTTAACTGTGATATTTGCAGCCATTGGTATTATTGGTGGCAAGATGGTCGGGGTTGACTTTTTGGGTGCTGATGAAGGCTCCTTCTGGAGTGGTATGCAAAATACAGTGCGTTTCTGGCATGACATTTTCAATGGCACGATTATTAAAAGTATTGTTTTTGCTTTGATTTGTACATGGGTTGCTGTATATCAAGGATATGCGTGTGATCCGACACCAGAAGGCATTGCAACGGCAATGACCCGGACGGTTGTGTATTCTTCATTATGTGTTTTAGGTTTTGATTTCGTGTTGACTGCGGTCATGTTCGGAGGGATTTAATGAAATCACGTAGTAGTGAACTGGCCGTTGGTGTCTTTGTTATTATCTTCGGTATTGCGTTGTTTTTTTTAGCGATGAAAGTCAGTGGTCTTGTTGGTACGAACTTAAGTGATAGTTATACCATGAAGGCTCAGTTTGATAACGTCAATGGGCTAAAGCCGCGCGCTAAAGTGACAATGAGTGGTGTTACAATTGGTCGTGTTGATTCAATTACGCTTGATCCAGTTACGCGTTTGGCTACCGTAACATTTGGTTTAGATGGCAAATTGACAAGTTTCAATCCTGAACAATTAAAAGAAGTTCAGAAAAATGCACTGGAAGAATTGCGTTATAGCTCGGATTATACGCAAGCTTCTCCAGAGCAACAAAAAACAATGGAACAGCAACTGACCAGTAACATGACGTCCATCACTAGTATTGATGAAGATGCTTATATAATGGTAGCAACGAATGGTTTGTTGGGTGAGAAATATTTGAAAGTTGTACCTGGCGGTGGTGTGAACTACCTGAAACGAGGTGACACGATTTCAAACACTCAAGGAACTATGGATTTAGAAGATTTAATTAGTAAATTTATTACTGGTGGCGGGGCTGGTAAAGTTGCTGCCGGTTCAGGCTCAACAGAAGCAGATGCTCCTGCAAGCAGTGCACAAGCATCATTTGTTGAGTAAAAGATTATTTGAAGGAGTGGTTCCTGGTGAATACGTTGTTTAAACAAACCCTGACAGCAAGTCTTTTGTCTACCATGATTGTCGGTACAGCTTTTGCTGCGCCTTCAGAAGCACCGCCTGAGTTTATCAAGCGTGTTGCTGATGGTTTGATTACTCGTTTAAAAGCTGATCATGCTAAATTGCAAGCAAACCCTGCTTTAGTGAAGGCTATCGTACGTCAGAATTTAGACCCGTATGTTGATTCACAAGCATTTACACGCATTGTGATGGGTACTTATGCAACAAATCAGTATAGTACAGCTGAACAACGTGCTCAGTTTGAAACAAACTTCCGTAATACATTAATTGAAAATTACGGTAGTGCATTTGCTAAGTATACGAACCAAAGCTATACAATGCGTCCTTATAAAGCAACTGCGGGTAAAAACCCTGTAGTGACATTGGACTTTAATCACAATGGTGAAAAAATTCCTGTGTCTTTCCAGTTAGCTGATAAAGGTACTCAGTGGAAAATCCGTAATATCAATGTTTCTGGTATTGATTTAGGATTGCAGTTCCGTAACCAGTTTGCTGCAACTGTGAAGCGTAATGGTGGTGATTTAACTAAAGCCATTGCAACCTTCCAACCTGATGCAGATGCTGCTGTAAATCAGAAAAAACAGAAATAAGTAGGTGAAGAGTGATTCAGTATCTCAACCAGCAATTGGTTGTTTCGGGAAAAATTGATTTTGAAAATGCGGAACAACAGTATCAAGCAGGTTTAGCTATCATTAAGAAGCAGCAAAGCTTCCCTTTGGTGGTAGATTTAACACAGCTTGAGCATGGTAGTACCTTGGCATTGGCTGTTTTAGTCCAATGGTTACGAGTGACTCCACAAAAAGCTGGTTTACATTTTAAAAATGTACCTGAAAAAATGCTGAAGATCATTCAAGCTTGCCATTTGCAGGAAGATCTACATCTGATTTGATCTGTAAAATATAAAAAAGCACCTAAATATAGGTGCTTTTTTATGCTTAGAATTAGCATTTTATTACAAAGCTTAGATCCATTTTTTCCAGCGGAAGTAAATGATGGGACCAATAAAGAAGCCCATAATAATGAGTAAAACAATAAAGAAACTAGTCGTACCATGTGCGAAAGGTAATACATCTGTGTTCATGCCATAGATACTGGCAATGAGCATAGGTGGAGCTAACATACTTGGTAAAATCGAGAATCGACGGATCGTGTCATTCTGCTCGGTATTAATGAATCCAGACGTTGTATCAAGCAAGAATCGTACTTTTTGGAACAAGAAAGCATCATGTTCTACGAGTGAGCGAACATCCTCACTAAGTTCTCGAATATCTGCATCGTAAATATGACTGCCTAATGCGCGGGGACGTGATAAAAAAGTAAGTACACGTCGCAAATCAATTAAACAGAGCTGCGCTTTTCCTAACATATCTTCTTGTTGAGCTAGGCGTGTAATCATGTCATCAAGATCTAGAATTTGTTCACGTTGGTGGTTATTGAGAACTTCAGTAGAGTATTTTTCTAAATCTTTGTGGATATCTTCTAAAATATCCGCAAGCTCATCGAGTTTTGCCTCAAGAAGACCTAATAAAATCCATGTGGGGTCCTTATAGTCCATGTCGTAGTCGTTGCGACGAGCGCGTGCACGGAAGGCACGAAAAGCCACTAGTTTTTCGCCACGCATTGTAAATAGACGGTCTTTATGTAAGATAAATGCAACCGTTTGCACCATGGCTAAAATGTGCGATGAGTCTTCTGCATCACCATCAACTTGATAATTTTTATTTTTCGTTAAAAAATAGGTGCTGATATGCAAAATACCGTCATCATCACGGTAAAATCGTGCTGAGGATGAAATATCTTCAAGCGACTTTAGTGTAGGTAAGTTTTGATCATAGGCATCTAAGACCCATTGTTGCTCTTCTTGAGAGGGGGCAATAAGATCAAGCCAGACTAATTCGGGATGTAGATCAAATCCACCATTGATGGTGGCATCTTCCAGACTTCCGCGTTCTGTGGCATAAAAGGCTTCAAGCATGTGTCTTTTTTCCTCACGCAGTCTGATGGAAATGGATGGGTGTATTTTAGACAAGGATTTGCCGAAAAACACTTGCTAATACGCTATTTTGCAAAAAAAAACTCTATCGATAGTTTAGTTTGTCAGCATGACAGTTCAGTAAAACGGTTTTTATACTATGAATTCAATTTGTATTTTCTGTGGTTCATCTCTTGGTTCAAACCCAATTTTCCAACAAGTTGCCCAAGTTACAGGCGAGGCAATTGCAAAACAGGGTAAAACCTTGGTTTATGGTGGTGGCCGTTCGGGCTTAATGGGTGTTGTCGCTGATAGTGCCTTACAAGCTGGTGGACAAGTCATTGGCGTAATTCCTCGTGCTTTGGTCGATCGTGAGTTAGCTCATCCGGGCTTAACCAAATTATATGTGGTCGAAAATATGCATGAGCGTAAAACCAAAATGGCAGACCTTTCCGATGGTTTTATTGCTTTGCCAGGCGGCGCAGGCACATTAGAAGAAATCTTTGAACAATGGACTTGGGCTCAATTAGGTATTCATCAGAAACCATGTGCTTTTTTAAATGTAGCTGGCTTTTATGAAGATTTACTTAAAATGATTCAAGGTACAGTGGATAATGGATTTAGTCAGGCGCGCTTTGTCGATAAGTTAATTGCTTCTGATCAAATTGAAACCATTCTAACTCAATTTGAACATTATAAGGCGCCGCAACCCAAATGGATAAATGCTGATGTTCAGCCATAAAGAGGTTAAATAGGTGAAAACAATTACGGTCGCTGCTGCAGTGATCTTGAACGAGAAAAATCAGTTGTTGCTCGTAAGAAAGCGTAATACCCATGCTTTTATGCAAGTGGGTGGTAAGCTGGAACCGAATGAGGCACCAGAGATCACAATGCAGCGAGAAATTTTAGAAGAAGTTGGAAGTTCTTGTGTAATTGAGCAATTTCTTGGACGTTTTGAAACAGCAGCGGCGAATGAACCAGATCATATTCTGGTAAGTCATTTATATCTTGTTCAGCTCGATCAAGTTCCTAAAATTGCAGCCGAAATTGCAGAAATGAAGTGGATAGAGCTAAATGATTCAGAAACTCACCTCGCACCCTTGACTCGTGAAGTTGTTATTCCTTGGTGTGAGCAGCATCTATCTACTTTTTAATTAACTTAGCTCGTTAAAGTTGCTGCTAAACAAGCTGCATGAATGGATGTACATCCGAGTTGTTTTATTGCCTGACTGAGGGCATAAATTGAGCTTCCGGTTGTGACCACATCATCAATAATGAGAATGCGGCGATAGCGCCGTTTTTCATGAGTGAGTGCAATAAATTGCTGTTCAATATTTTCAAGTCTTTCTAAGCGTGAAAGCCCTTTTTGCGAATGCTCGGCAAGGCGTTGTACTGGCTGCCAAATAGGTGTTTTTAATTGCTTGCTTAAGATATTTGCGAGTAACAAAGACTGATTGAAACCACGTTCAATTAAGCGTTGATTCGAAATTGGCATAGGTACAATAGCCTGTACTTTAGGAAATTTTAGTTGCTGTAGAATTTCACCTAACAAGATTTGATAATGTAATTTTTGTTCATATTTAAACTGCTGAATAATCCGGTTAACTGGATATGCATAATCACAGGCTACAAGAACTGATTGATTATTGCGCTGAATTGTTTGTTTAAGCCAAGGTAACTGTCCCCAACAGTCCTTACAGAGCGAATGTTTTTCTCGCACACCTGACTCACACAACAAGCAAGGTGATAGTGAATGGATAAGATGTTGCGGATTTAAGAAACTAAACATATGCGTAGCGAGGCGCTTCTGGAAGCCAACGTTTTAATAATGCATCTGCTTGTTCTGGGTAATCTTTTAATACTTGTTGAGCTACATAATGAGCTTGACTGAGTAAGTGATCATCTCGCTCTAGACGAGCTACTCTAAATCCCATATCTCCAGTTTGTTTAGTACCCAGTAATTCACCTGGTCCGCGTAATTCCAGATCTTTTTCTGCAATCACAAAGCCATCATTACTCTCTCTTAAAATAGAAAGCCTCTCTTGCCCATTTTGTGAAAGGGGCGTTTTGTATAAAAGTACGCAAAAACTGGCTTGAGCGCCTCGACCTACACGACCACGTAACTGGTGTAACTGAGAAAGCCCTAAACGCTCGGCATTTTCAATCACCATAATAGAAGAGTTAGGAACATCTACTCCAACTTCAATGACCGTGGTGGCAATAAGAAGCTGTAATTCATTATTCTTAAACGCTTGCATGACCGATTGTTTTTCGTCGGCTTTCATTTTGCCATGCACCAAGCCAATGTGGAGCTCAGGAAAGCGTTCTTTCATTTCTTGATAGGTTGCTTCAGCTGCTTGAGCATCTAAAGTTTCAGACTGTTCAACCAGTGTGCACACCCAATACGCCTGTTTCCCATCTCTGCAATTCGAAGCAATTCGTTGAAGTACTTCCTCACGACGATCAAGCGGAATCGTAACCGTTTGAATTGGGGTACGACCCGGTGGTAACTCATCAATAATTGATGTGTCTAAATCACCATAAGCACTCATTGCCAGTGTTCTTGGAATAGGAGTGGCTGTCATGACGAGTTGGTGCGGGGTGAACTGCTCAGCACCTTTATTACGCAGAGCTAGGCGCTGATCTACGCCAAACCGATGCTGTTCATCAATAATCACTAGACCTAATTTTGCAAATCCAACGGTATCTTGAAATAACGCGTGTGTACCAATAATAAGTTCAGCATGACCTTCTTTAATTTGCTGCTCTGCTTGAGCACGCGCTTTACCTTTTTGTTTTCCAGACAACCATGCGACAGTAATACCTAATGGTTCAAACCAACGCTTAAAATTCAAATAATGCTGTTCTGCAAGAATTTCGGTAGGAGCCATTAACGCAACCTGCCAATCAGCTTCTAAAGCATGGCAAGCAGCTACAGCTGCAACCAAAGTTTTTCCAGCGCCTACATCGCCTTGTACTAATCGCAGCATTGGTTGGTGCTGTTTTAAATCATTCAAAATTTCTTTAGATACACGTTTTTGTGCATTGGTCATTTGAAAAGGCAAAGCTTCTAATAACTTTTTAGCTAATATTTTACTACTTGAAAAAGCCGGAGATGCAATTTGACGGATATAAGCACGGCGATTAAGTAAACTAATTTGGTGTGCAACCAACTCTTCAAAAATAAGCCGTTGTTGGGCTGGATGTGAACCTTCGGCCAATTGAACCATATTGGCATCAACTGGCGGCTCATGAATGTAATACAAAGCCTCTTTGAGGGCATAGCCATTGGTATATTGCTTAGGCAGTAGCTCTGGCAAAGCATCACTATGATGTTTTAATGCTTGTTTTACATACTCACGTAATTTTGGTTGGGTTAGACCCTCAGTACTTGGGTAAATTGCTGTAAGTTGGGTCTTTGGTAGGGGAGTATGTTCATTAATGAGGTGAATTTCAGGATGATACATCTCAAGGCCACGCGCTCCTACGCGAACTTCACCAAAAATACGTAAGCGATGACCGGGTTTTATTTTGTCAGTGAGGTTTTTATAAATATGATAAAAGCGTAAGGTGACTTTACCGAATTCATCTTGAACCAAGGCTGCCATAGATTTTCGTTTTCCCGGAGGGAAATCAATTGATCTGACCTCACCTTCGAGTAAATAGCTACGCCCAACCACCAGTTGATTCATTGCAATAATCGTACTGCGGTCTTCATAATCACGTGGCAGATGAAACAGTAAATCATCTGTGGTAAAAATATTTAGTTTTTCGAGCAGGGCTGCTGAAGCCGATCCAACGCCTTGTAACTGATGGACTGAAGTCATGTCCCCTCAACGAGTATTCTATGCATATATTATTTATCGGTTATGGTAAAACATCTCAGCGTGTTGCTAAACAACTATTTGAGAAAGAACATCAAATTACCACAATCAGCCGTAGTGTAAAAACGGATAGTTACGCAACCCATCTAGTTCAAGATATCTTTAAACTTGATTTAAGTAAAATTGAACCTGTAGATGTCGTATATATTTTACTTTCCCCGACAGAAGGTACGGTTGAGGGCTATCAGCATACGTATGTAGATAGTATTGAACCGATTCGAGAAGCATTAAAAATACATCCGGTAAAAAAAATAATTGTAGTCTCTTCTACGCGGGTATATGGTGAAAATACAGGAGAGATCATTGATGATTTTAGCGAAATTCAGCCAAGTGATGCACAAGGCCATATATTGCATACTATGGAGCTACTTTGGCAGAAGCACTATCCAAACCAATGTGTAATTGTTCGCCCTACAGGTATTTATGGAACTTCCGTTACCCGTTTGAAGAAAATGGCTGAAAATAGTCAAAGCTATCCAAATATACATTATAGCAATCGAATACATATTGATGATTTAGCAAGATTTTTGGCTTTTATGGCTCGTTATGAAACTGATCAAGCGAGCTATATTGTGACTAATAATCAACCATTGCCCTTGCATGAAATTATCTTGTGGTTTCAAAAACAATTGGGATTGCCCGAGTTAACTTTAGAATCGAACCACACTTCAGGTAAAAGAATTTATGCTAAACACTTGCTTCAAACAGGTTTTCAATTAGAGCATCCAATTTGCTTTAATGACTATTTATTATGTTTAAATGTTCATGGTACAAAATAAAATTTTGATTAAACTTTAAATAAGAATAGAAATACCTGATGAGGCAGCCAAATTGCCGATAAAGATAAAAAGGTTGAAAGTGAAAAAAATTTGCTTAGCTCTTATTTTGAGCATAACAACAGCTTATAGTTGGGCCGAGGATCAGGTGTGGTGTGCATATGACCCGATTGGTTCCCAAGGGGATATCACACGTCGTTTAAATGACATTCGATTATATGCCCAGCAATATCAAGTCAAATTTAAAGTGGTTACTTATCAAAAAGAACAACAGGCCATACAGGCTTTTGATGAGGGTAAATGTTCAGGTTTAGCGGCATCTAATTTTAATACTTATCGTTATAACCAGTTTATGGGGAGTACCGCAGGTATCGGGCTCATTCCTAATAATCGTACCGCTAAAAGCTTATTGCAGCTTTTAAATCATCCAACAGTCGAGAAAAGGCTCATTTCTAAGGACTATGAAGCAGTAGGGATGATTCCTATTGGCACTGCTTATATGGTCCTAAAAAATAAGAAAATCTCTAGGGTTGCTCAATTAAGAAATCAACGTATTGGCGTATTACCAAATAATCCACCACAACAGGCATTGGTCCGAAGTGTGGGTGGTCAGCCAGTTTATGTTGATTTATCTAATGCAATTGTTCAGTTTAAGCAAGACAAAATCGATATTGTTCCAGCTCCTATATATGGATTATTGCCCTATAATTTACAGAAAGAATTTGGGCCAGATGTCCAAGTCATTAACTTTCCTTTGGCATATTTCGGTGTCAATTTAATTATTAAGCCACAAGCTTATCCTGCTAATTTTGGCCGAAAAATTCGAGGATGGTTTGTTCAAAACAGTCAATTACTGACTAACCGTGCGACCCAGTGGGAAAATCATTTACCTGCTTATTATTGGGTAGATGTCTCTTTTTATGAAAAACAGAGCTATGACGTTATGGTTGCAAAAATACGCAATCAGTACGTACTTTCAGGTTATTACGATGCTTATTTTGTTCAACTGATGAAGCGTCTGCGTTGTATGGATGATCCGCGCTATTTTGAATGTCCAATTCGCTAATAAAATAAAAGGCAACATTCGTTGCCTTTTATTTTGATTCAAAATTTTAAGATTTTTTACGCTTTAGACGTCGTTTTGCTTGTTGAGATGCCATAGCTTCAAGAGCATCTTTTAATTCTTCGTCGGTAAAGGTCGTGATGTGCTGTAACATTTGTAAGGTTACTTCATCAAGAACCAACTGTGCACCCGCAGCCATTTGACGGAAATTATCATCAAACTCGATTTGGCCTTGGTCATTGGTTCGAATGTAGTTTTGCTGTGTAAGTACTTTTAAGAAGCTTTGGAATAAAGCTTTGTCGAAGAACTCTGGCGAATTAAATTCATATAGAACTGACAAACGTTGTCCGAGTAAATGACTTAATTCTTCAACCTGTTTAGCAGAAATATTACCCGAACCACGTTGAGTAATGAGCGCAAGCGTCATGTAGTAACGCTCAAGGCTTTGCTTAACAGGAGTAGCTAAAACAACAAGCTGATTGTGCTCTTCAGTATTTGGTGCAGAGCTAATCAAGTTACCTTCATCGTCTTGTTGAATCAGTTTCGATTGAACCAATGCATCTGCATATTGCTCAATTTGTTCTTTAAGTTCGCTACTCTTCCATTTAAGGAATAACTCTGCCTTCAAGAATGGATAAAGGGTATAGATGACATTGGTTAAATCTGAACGGCTAATTTTTCCATTGTGTTCAACAAGTGATGCAACCAATGACGGTAAAACAAAGGCGTGCAAAATGTTATTACGGAAATAGGTCAGAAGAACAGCTTGGTTATCTTCAATCGCAATAATATCGCCGAGTGCATGCTGAACTCGTTTAATGAGTTTAAGCTTTAAACCATAAGCAATAATTTCTTTACCAGAAAGTGGGGTTACTTCCATACGTTGGTCATATGGAAAGTTTGATGCCAGATTGCGATAAGCTTCAAGTTGCTTAATACAGATTTCTTCATCAAGCGTATGCTTTGGAGTTGCAAGCAAAATAATAGAAAGTAAAGAGACAGGGTTAATCACCACAGCTCGGTTAATATTTTCTAAAATTGCATGTGCAGAGCTATTTACTGCATCTGAAACCGCTTGAGGAATTGGGTCGTCATTTTTCTCGATATAAACATTTTCTGCATTATGTTGCTTAAGCAGATCATCAAGGAAAACAGGCTCACCAAAGTTCACGTGGACTTTACCGAAAATACGTTCAATCTTTCTTAATGTTTTCACAATACCAAAAATTGATTCAGCTTCTTTTGGCTTACCTTGCATTTCACCCACGTAGGTCGAGCCTTCCATCAGTCGTTCATAACCAATATAGGTTGGTAAGAAGACGATAGGTTTAGCACGGCCACGTAAATGGCTGTGAACTGTCATGGCAAGCATGCCAGTTTTAGGCGGTAATAAGCGTCCTGTACGTGATCGTCCACCTTCAATAAAGTATTCGAGTGGCGTGTTACGTGACAAAATACTATATAAATATTCTTTAAATACTGTTGTATAAAGGCCATTTCCACGGAAAGAACGGCGGATAAAGAATGCACCGCCTCCACGTAAAAGTTGTCCTACAAATGGTAGATTTAAGTTATCACCCGCAGCAATATACGGAACCATTAAGCCACGTTTATAAATCACATAGGATAATAATAAATAGTCAATGTGACTGCGGTGGCAAGGTGTATAAACCACTTCATAGTCTTTTGCCAGTTCACGAACAGTGCTGAAGTTATGCACTTCTACGCCGTCATAAAGCTGGGTCCATAAGCGCGTTAAAGCAAGATCGGCAAAGCGTACAGCTGAGTGTGAATAATCCGATACGACTTCGTTCACATAACTAATCGCACGGCGTTCAGCTTCGAGCATGCTAACTTTCCCGCGAATACTTTCACGGCGAATAGCTTCTTGCACATCGCGAGATTTTACAACCGACTGCATAACATTACGGCGATCCGATAAATCGGGGCCTAATACCACTTCACGCTGACGGTCTAAATAATCATTTAATGTACTTACAATATAAGTTGCTGGTGAAAGATTTGGATAATGCTGCTGTGCATATTCAACCAGTTCACGTAGCGATTGCGGTTCATGAAATTCTAAATACGACTGGCGACCATGTAAGCCAATGTTGACCAATTGCTTAACGGTGCTTGGTGTAGCCCAAGTATCTGAAAATAATAGCTTAAACCAAGAATCTTCTTTATCTGGCGTACGGCCCCATAAAACGGTAACCGGAACAAGTTCTATATCAAGTTCAGGATTTTCTTGTAAGACTTCAATTAATTTTAGTAAGCGTGGTGGAAAAGCATGAGGAGGAGGATTCAGGAAATTATTTTCATCATTATGCTGTAAAAATAAAACCGATGCTTTTTCCTGATGGGTGCCAACAACTAATGGGTCTAACGCAGGTTTTAAATTTAAACGACGCGTTTCTCCATCAACCACCAAAGCATTGCTTCGAGAATGGTTTTGTAAGACATAACATACCACTTTCTTGCGGTCAGTCTTTGCTTCTGTTTCTGATACTGGTTCAGTAGGAACTTCCCCAAGAACATGTGGTGTTACCACGAGGTCAAGTAGTTTACTCGAAAGCCGACGATACATTTGACCAAACCCACTCTTGGACATAAGAACTCCTACTTCTTAAAGACAAATCCCAGCACCAAATGCGGAGGGTAATTATTTTGAGGCATTTATTGAAAAAAACAATATGCTAATAGCTTATAAATTATAATGCTTTTGGCATATTTTATCGTTAAAAATCGTATTTTTAGCTGTTATATGAGCAATGTTCGTCATAAGTTGACTGATTGTTCCATGTTCAAATAGTTTTTTATGGCACAATAGATTCTACACATCTGTCCTTTAATACGATTTTTTACCTGAAACATGAAGGTATCTCTCATGAATGCGTTAACCCAAGAACTAGTCGAGCTTCTCACTTTAGAAAAGCTAGAAGAAAATATTTACCGTGGCATGAGCCGTAATCTTGTCGGTAAACGTGTCTTTGGTGGACAGGTTTTGGGTCAGGCTTTACGTGCAGCATCTTATACTACTGATCGCCCAGCGCATTCTTTACATGCATATTTTTTATATGGCGGCGATATTAATGCCCCGATTATCTATGAAGTAGACCGTTTACGGGATGGGAAGAGCTTTGTAAGTCGTCAAGTTCGTGCGATTCAGCATGGACGAGTCATATTTTCAGCGATGGTTTCTTTTGCCAATCCAGAAGAAGGCTTGAACTATCAACATCAAGAACCTGAGTATCCTGCACCAGAAACGCTTAAATCTGAAAATGAGTTGAAACAGGGTATTTTAAACTTTGTACCTGAAAATGTTCGCGCGAGTTTCATGCGTGAGCGCCATGTAGAAATTCGCCCAATTGATCCGGTAAATCCATTTCAGCCGCAACCCGAAGCTCCATATAATGCGCACTATATCCGTACGCATGACCGTATTCCAAAACAATTAGATGATATTGCACTGCATCAAGCGATTGTTGCCTTTTATTCAGACTTTACCTTAATGACAACGGCTTTAAGACCGCATGGGCTGAGTTACATTTCTCCAAGTTTGCAATGTGCAAGTATTGATCATGCGATTTATTTCCATCGTCCACTGCGTGCGGATGAGTGGATGTTGTATGACATGGAAGCAACCGTAAGTGCGGCTTCAAGAGGTTTAAACTTCGGACGTATGTGGCAAAATGGTCAGCTTGTATGCAGTACAGTACAAGAGGGTTTAATCCGTTTACGGGAAATTGAAACTCAATAGGCCTTTTAAAAAAGCCATCTAATCAGATGGCTTTTTTTATTTTTAATGGGAACGATGTGACAAAAAATTTCTCGAATGAAAAGCAAGCTCATGTCATATTGTAAATAGGTACGCCAACTGAAAAAAATAATGCTGATATGAACTTAAATACACAAATTCTGATTGCCGCCATTTTAGGTTTGGCCTTTGGTTTCCTACTCACAATGTATCCAGATACAGCTTTTGTAAAACATAGTTTATATGGGCTTGGAATATTAAGTAGTGTTTTTATTGGGCTGCTTAAAATGCTTTTGGTACCTTTAATTTTTAGTTCGATTGTTGTAGGTGTATCAAATCTACAAGCAGGCGGACAGTTAGGGCCAGTCTGGAAAATTACATTTTTATGCTGTTTAACTACCACGACTTTAGCTCTAATTTTAGGCATTAGTTGTGCTCATTTGTTTGAAGTAGGACGTGGCATAGATATTTCTATTTTTCAGAACTCTATGCAAAATTATCAAGCACCAGATAGTTTAAACCCCGCAAGTTTTTTCACGAATTTTATTCAAAATACTTTAATCAATCCATTTAAAGCATTTAGTGATGGTAACGTTTTAGCTGTCGTGGTCTTTGCTTTATTTGTTGGTGTCGCTTTGGTACAGGGTGGGGAACGTTTCAAAAGTATTCGTGTATTGAGTCACCAATTCTTTGAAATGATGATGCTGCTGGTTGGCTGGGTCATGAAATTAGCGCCTTTGGGTATTTTTGCTTTATTAGCAAAGTTAATGGCAACAGAAGATATTTCAGTATTAAGTCGTTTGGCTGAGTTTGCAGCCGTTGTAACGGGTACAACTATTTTTCATGGTGCCGTTGTTCTACCACTACTTCTTTGGATTTTTGGCCGTATGAGCCCGTGGACCTTTTTTAAAGGAACGCGTACAGCCCTGATTACAGCATTTGCAACTAGTTCTAGCTCTGCCACTATGCCGCTGAGTATGAAATGTGCACAAGAAAACTTGGGTGTACGTCCTCAAACCGCAGGATTTGTTATTCCACTAGGCACCCAGTTAAACATGGATGGTACTGCTTTATATGAAGCAGCAGCAGCACTGTTTGTAGCAAATTTAGTGGGCTTGGATTTAAACCTGACACAGCAAATTATAGTCTGTTTAACAGCAATGATTGCATCACTTGGTGCGCCAGGAATACCTAGCGCTGGCATGGTCACCATGATTATGGTTTTACAATCGGTGGGTTTGCCCGCCGAGGCAATTGCAATTCTGCTCCCGATTGACCGTTTATTAGATACAGTAAGAACGGTGGTAAATGTGCAGGGTGATATGATGATTAGTGTGGTTGTAGACCGTTATACGAAAGATAAAGATATCAGTGTCTAATATCTATAAATCAAAAAAAAGCAGGATTTAAATCCTGCTTTTTTATTTTAAGCGGCTTGTAGCTCTGCTCTTTTTGCTGCTGGAGATTGCGATAAATAACCAACCGCATCTTCAGTGCTGCCTTCTTTGACTGGATCATACCAAGGCATGAGGTAATCAATTTGTTGAGCAATAAGCCAGATAGGATTTGGTAAAACCTGATTATCTTTACGGCTAATTTTGTACCATTCTACAGCAACCCAAACTGGGAAAAATCTAGATTTAGCAGCATCGGCAAAACGTGGGTCTTGCTTCATAATATGTGCTGCACCGTCTACCCATAATCCGAGTACCAGTACAATCACTGCAAGACTTAAGTAGTAACGTGGAATATAGCCACCACCAAGATGACGATATAAATCAAAGGCTACGGTACGGTGTTCAATTTCTTCTGAACCATGCCATTTAACCAGATCGACCATTTCAGGATCGGCACCTAATTCTTCCCAACGCTTGTTATAAAGTGCATATTTACCTAACACACAGGTCATGTGTTCGACTGTGGCAACAACTCCTAAACGGAATAAATCCCATTGGTCTTGTAAAAAATTTGGAACTTCTTTATCAAATGGTTTATCTGCTAAAGCTTTATTAAATAAATAATTCATAATGTCCAGATTTCTCTGGATATCAATATTACGGACGCTTAAATATTCTTTGTTTGCAGAAGTATGTGCGTTGGCATGCATAGCTTCTTGACGGATAAAAGCTTGGACATCTTGTCTAAGTTTTTCGTCAGTAATACTTGGTAAAACCTTGTTGTATAAACGGCAAAACCAGAACTCTCCAGCTGGCAAAATATTATTAATTTCATTAATAAAATAGCTTGCGAAAGGCTGATTAGGAATCCAGTCGACAGGGGTATCTTTCCAGTCAAATTTTACTTTACGTGGAAGAATTTTATAATCAATAGAAGAACCTAAAGCCTTGTTCTTCAAAAAAGATAACAATTTCATCATTTAGTCCTGATTTTTAACTCGATGAAGTTAACAACGAGTATAAAAAAAGCCCCTACATTTGTGTTTAGCAATAGGGGACAATTGAGTATAAATTTAACGAAGAAATTGTATCTGTAGGGATAATTTAGCTTTCAGCATCCTCATCTGATGCTTCAGGGATTGAATCGACATCAAATTCTGGCTGTTGATCCAATGTGAAATGTAGACGCCCTGCCATAACACTTGCTAGCTCTTCTAAGCCTATCTTATTAAGTGAGGAGAAAAGTTGAATAGAAAAATCAAGCTTCATCTTTTTAAGTTGTTGCTTAACTTCTAATAGAACTTTATTTGCGGGGCCACGATTAAGTTTGTCTGCTTTTGTTAGTAGTATATGAACAAATAGATGACGTGAATAAGCCCACTCTAGCATCATCATGTCGAAATGCTGTAGAGGATGGCGAATATCCATAAGTAACACTAAACCTTGTAAGCTTTGGCGGTGGATTAGATAGTTTTCTAATTCTTTTTGCCACACCCGTTTCATATCTTCAGGTACAGCTGCATAACCGTAACCTGGAAGATCGACTAAACGTTGATCAGGGTTGCCTAGACTAAAGAAGTTAATCATCTGAGTACGGCCAGGTCTTTTAGAGGCGCGTGCTAGTTGTTTCTGATTAGTTAAAGCATTAATCGCACTAGATTTACCAGCATTTGAGCGTCCTGCAAAAGCAATCTCGTAGCCACTATCTTCAACACAAAGTGCCAATTTAGGTGCACTCATTAGGAACTCAGCTTGGCGTAACCAGTTTAATGATTGCACAGCGTATGCTGTGATCGCCGGATCTGGTGCTTTTTCATAGCTGATCTTTTGCTTGGGTGCGAGTCTGGCTTTGGTGTCTTTCGATTTTTCACTACGACGCATAAAAAATAACTTTTTAAATGAGAGGGCTCGTGCCTAGTATAAAGGAGCTTGGTTGTTCTTGCTAATTTTCAATAGATTTAACCCATAAAGGGTATTTATTAGATTTGCAAAAAAGCGATAGGAGAATTAGGTGGGGCAGACTTTGATTGCTGCAAAACCTCTCCAAGTGTGTATTGGTCTAGACTTTGGTAAAAGCTTTCTAAAGCTTGGTCAAGAATACCTTTTAGACCACAATGTGCACGCAGCACACAAGGTGGTGTATTGCATTCAACAATTTGGTGATCACCCTGTAAGATTCGAACAATTGAACCTAAATTTGAATTAAGGGCTTCTGGATTTAAACGAATTCCACCACCTTTTCCACGAATAGTAATGATCCATTCTTGTTTGCCCATAAAGTGGACAATTTTAACCAGATGGTTTTGTGAAACATGCAAATCTTTCGCGATTTCTGCAATCGTGTAGGGTGCATCACTTGGGCGAGCAACGTACATTAATATTCGTAATGCATAATCGGTAAATTTATTAAGCTGCATGATCACCAAAAATGGGAAGAATAAAAAGGATGATCATCTTAGCCTGAAAGTCTAAATAAGAAAACTTTCAGGCAAGAGGTTTTTATATTAGAGCGTTAAAGGCGCTGAAACTTGAACTTGATCGCCAACTCTATAATGTTCAAGCAAGATGTTTGAAACTGAGAATTCAGTATGATTTTCTTCAGGCTGAACTTCAAAATGATATGAGTTGTTTTCCTGAGCTTCTGTAAATTTAAATGCTTTTGGTTGCTCAAGCTGTTGTTCTGGAACTTGTACTTTAACCGAGATAAAAGCATTCGCAGGACCGCTAAGTACGTCTTCATGGTCAGTTGCTTTTAAGGTAAAACGTTTTCCAGATTCAAGAGGATCGATTTGAGTAATTTCAAATGAACGCCAGCCAGCCCATCCACCATTTAAATTTTCAAGTTGTTCATATTTTTGTTTTTCAACACCAATCAAGATATCTGCTAATTGTAAATAAGCCTGTTTCCACGCTTCGATAAGTTCTGACTCAAATGGAACGTTGAGTACTTCACTAATTGAATGAAGTAAGTTGTCGCCAACAATTGTATATTGGTCGGGTTGAATATCTAAGCTCACATGCTTAGTTGTAATGCGTTCAACTGCTTTAGCTAAAACAGAAGGGTTTTCAATATTTTCTGCATATGCAAGTACTGCGGCTGCAAGAGCGCGAGGCTGACGTAAGCTAGTTTGGTCATCTAAGTTAAAAACATTTTTTAATTCAGGATTGTTATTAAGCATACGCTTATAAAAGTATGTAGTAAGCGTAACACCGTGTTCACGTAAAACAGGTACAGTAGATTTAACGAGTTCAATTTGTTGTGGAGTCATGGCTAGACCTTATTTTATCTGGCTATATAAGATGTATTTAAAATACATCTTTAAAAAAGTAATCGCAATAGATTTTTTATAAAAACCATAAAAAAATTAGGGAATATAAAATTCCCTAATTTAAAAGTGAAATATCTCTAAGAAAATTACTTGCCAAATAATGAACCGAGCAGACCTCTTACTAATTTTTGACCTGTACTTCCACCTAAACTTCGTGCAGCACTTTTTGCAAAAGTACCCACAATATCTTGTGTAAGCTTGGCTCGTTCACGTGCTGCTCGTTCTTCTTCTTTTTGCTGTTCACGTGCTAATCGCTCTTGTTCCTTTGCTTGCTGCTTTGCTAAAGTTTCTTGCTCTTTTTCTTGTTGTTTAGCAAGTTCAGTATTTTGTTGTTGTTGCTCACGTTCAGCGACTTTATTTTGTAGCATTTCATAAGCGCTATCACGATCTACAGCCTGTTCATAAATGCCAGCAATAATACTTTGGGCGATAATATTCTTTCGCTCTTCTGGAGTAATTGGTGTAAAGGCAGAGTAAGGAGGCATCACCCAGCCACGTTCTACAATTTGCGGTGTGCCTTGTTCATCAAGACAACTAATGAGTGCTTCACCAACAGCCAGTTCGGTAATGGCTTCATCAACTTTAAACTCTGGATTGGCGCGGAAAGTATCTGCTGCGGTTTTTACTGCTTTTTGGTCTTTAGGTGTAAATGCACGTAGTGCATGTTGAATGCGGTTACCAAGCTGACCAAGAACACTTTCTGGTAAATCGAGTGGATTTTGAGTAATAAAATAGATGCCAATACCTTTGGAGCGAATTAAACGTACAACTTGTTCAATTTTTTCTTGTAATGCTTGGCTGGCATTATCAAATAATAAGTGAGCTTCATCAAAGAAAAACACGAGTTTCGGTTTGTCTAGATCGCCAACTTCTGGAAGCTGTTCAAATAACTCTGATAGCATCCACAACAAGAAAGTAGCATATAGCTTAGGCGTATTCATGAGCTTGTCAGCAGCAAGAATATTGATATAACCATGTCCATTTGCATCAGTTTGTATAAAATCCAGAATATTTAAAGCAGGTTCACCAAAAAATTGTTCTCCACCTTGGTCGGCAAGAGCGAGCAAATTACGTTGAATAGCACCTAAGCTGGCTGGAGATAAATTGCCATATTCAGCTTTAAACTCGGCAGCATGCTCACTAACAAAAGTGATCATGGCTTTTAAGTCTTTAAAGTCGACTAACAGCAAACCTTGATCATCGGCAATACGAAATACGGCTGCTAAAACACCTTCTTGTGTGTCATTTAAATTGAGCATACGAGCCAATAAAATTGGCCCAATTTCAGAAATAGTAGTGCGAATAGGGTGGCCTTGTTGGCCGAATAGATCCCAGAAAATGACAGAGTTGGCAGCAAAAGGAACGCTATCAATCTGTAATAATTTTAGACGTTCATTAAACTTATCTGAAGCTTCTCCTGATTTTGCGAGGCTCGAAACATCACCTTTAGCATCGGCAAGAAATACGGGTACGCCAATTCGAGAAAAACTCTCTGCTAGAACTTTCAATGTAACTGTTTTGCCTGTACCGGTAGCACCCGCAATTAATCCATGACGGTTGGCAAACTGGGAAAGCAAAACAATTTCTTTTGATGTGTCATTAATATTTTTAGCAATAACAATCGGTGTACCCATATATTTTTATCCTTTGGTGTGAGCCACTATAATGTTGTCGTTTTACAAATGTTTTAGTGCATTTTCGATATCTTGTATTAAATCTTGCGGATCTTCTAGTCCTATACAGAATCGAACCAATAATCCTTGTTGTAAATGTGTATTCTCAAGTTTTCTCATCATTTTTAAATCATAAAGCATGATCAGACTAACTGGTCCTCCCCAGCTAAAACCGAGCTTAAATAACTCTAATGCATCGCAGAAGCGACGTACTGCTGCCATGTCATAATCTGGTTTGAAAATAACACTCACTAAACCTGCACTTTGACCATTTGTGCAGATTTCTTGCCAATATTGATAACTTGGGGCGGTCTCATCACTTGGATGTAGAACTTGTGCAAATTGAGTTTGGCCTTTTAGCCATTTAAGTAAAGTTTGAGCATTAGCAGATTGTTGTTCATAGCGTAAAGACATATGAGCAAGACTACGTTGAATTTGAGCAGCATCATCACCTGAAACTGCAATACCTAAAATAGCATGTGTGCGGAACAGACGGTGATGGAGTTTATCATCACGAGTTACAATGCTGCCCATTAGGATATCACCGCCACCACTTGGATATTTGGTTAGTGCATGGACGGTTAAATCGACTGCTAGATTTTCATCAGAAAAATTAAAAGCATTAAACGCAAGCCCAGCGCCCCAAGTGTTATCTAGCGCTGTTATTACGCCATGCTTTTTAGCTTTTTTAACTAGATTTTTAAGATCAGGGAATTCTAGAGTAACTGAACCCGCAGCCTCTAACCATAACAGTTTGCTTCTTTCAGTCGGTTGAAAACTTGAAGTATCAATAGGGTTATATACTTTAATAATAACGCCATATTGATTTTGTAGATAATTTAAATGTTCTAGGTTCGGTCCATAAATGTTGTCAGGTACCCATACTTCATCATTAGTGCTTAAAAATGCTGAGTTCACAACATTAATTGCAGATAAACCACTCGGTGCAAGCAAACAATGCAATCCACCTTCAATTTGCGCAATATTGTCGCCTAATGTGAAGGTAGTGGGGGTGCCATGCGTCCCATAACTATAGTCATAATCATCAGTCCAATGACGATCAAAAAGGTGCGAAGTTGATTTAAAAATAATAGTGGATGCACGAAATAAGGGTGGTTGCACTGTTTCAATAAATTGCGGAGCCTTTCTTGGTGCATGAATGAGGCGAGTCTGAAAGTCGTTATGCTTTTTCATAGTGCGTTGCATTTTAAATAATAAAGTTAGATTAAGAGAAATTTAGATTATTGGCTATATTTACGAAATTTTATAAGACGTTTCGTTACAGTAGACCTATAAAATAAAAACTTGGCTTTATTTTTGCAAAGACCACTACAACATTCTAACAACAATAGGTTTAAGCGCATGAAGTCGCATTTACGAGTTCACTATTTTCAACACATTGCTGGTGAGGGATTTGGAAGTTGTTATTCATTTTTAAAAGCTCACCACGCGACCATTAGCTCTACAGAGTTTTTTGCACTTCCAGTTGATCGATCACTTGAAATAGAGGCTTTACCCAAAATCGAAGAGGTTGATTTGTTATTGGTCATGGGTGGAACCATGAGTGTAAATGATGAGGCAAACTATCCATGGCTAAAGATAGAAAAAAGGTGGTTACGTCGTTATTTAGCGGCCGGAAAACCAGCTATTGGTCTTTGCTTGGGAGGGCAACTGATAGCTAATGCATTGGGTGCAGCGGTGAGTCGTAATCGCTATCAGGAACTCGGATGGTCAACAGTGCAGAGAGTTGCAAATTTACCTCAAGAAAGCTTTCCGTTACCTGAGAATATAAAGGTTATGCAGTGGCATAGTGAGACATTTGAAATACCTAAAGGCGCTATACATTTGGCTGAAAATCGGGCTTGTCGCAATCAGATGTATCAGATAGGAACAAATGTGCTGGGTTTTCAGTTCCATCCAGAGATGACACCAGCAACTTTAGCTCTTTTACTTGAAGATGAAGAAGAGTTGTCTATTTTTGATGGAGAATATGTTCAATCTACGCATGATTTACACTATTCCGAAGCACAAAAATTTGAGCAAGGAAATCAACTTCTGAATAAAGCTATTGAATTTGTAGTAAATACCTAAATGATCTCTCAATGCTCGATCAAAGCAGGTTTTGTGGAGAAAATAGAAAAAGAGAATTGCATAAGAGTTAAACAATCGTTATAATGAGCGACCCTCAAGAGGAGGGGCATTTGCTGCGAAGAAAGTGGTAAATGTGCATTACAGTCGTGGCATCGATCATGACCTTAGTGATTTTCACTGCCTTTGACACTTACCGATAGGTGAGATGCGTCAAGGGTGATTCTTTATATGTTTGGCTTGGAGTTTACTGGTATGTCTAACCAGAGAATTCGTATCCGTTTGAAGTCTTTTGATCATCGTCTGATTGATCAATCTGCTCAAGAGATCGTAGAAACCGCTAAGCGTACTGGCGCACAAGTTTGTGGTCCAATTCCGATGCCTACTCGCATCGAACGCTTCAACGTTCTTACTTCACCGCACGTTAACAAAGATGCGCGTGACCAGTACGAAATCCGCACCTACAAACGTTTGATCGACATCGTTCAACCTACAGATAAAACTGTTGATGCATTGATGAAATTAGATCTTGCGGCTGGTGTTGATGTTCAGATCGCTTTGGGTTAAGGCTTTCGGTTGATTAACTTTTAAGTTAATTAGGCCGCTTTTTTAGAGGTTTATGCACATGGCTATTGGTTTAGTCGGTCGCAAATGTGGTATGACTCGCATCTTTACAGATGCAGGTGTTTCTGTACCTGTTACAGTCATCGAAGTCGATCCAAACCGCATTACGCAAATCAAAACACTTGAAACTGATGGTTATCAAGCTGTTCAAGTAACTACTGGTGAACGTCGCGAATCTCGCGTAACTAACGCTCAGAAAGGTCACTTTGCGAAAGCTGGTGTTGCTGCTGGTCGTTTGGTTAAAGAGTTCCGTGTTACTGAAGCTGAGCTTGAAGGTCGTGAAGTTGGCGGTACTATTGGTGTTGATTTGTTCACAGTTGGTCAAGTTGTTGACGTAACTGGTCAATCAAAAGGTAAAGGTTTCCAAGGTGGTGTTAAGCGTTGGAACTTCCGTACCCAAGACGCTACTCACGGTAACTCACTTTCTCACCGTGTATTAGGTTCTACAGGTCAAAACCAAACTCCTGGTCGCGTGTTCAAAGGCAAAAAAATGGCTGGTCACTTAGGTGATGAACGCGTAACAGTACAAGGTCTTGAAATCGTATCTATTGACGCTGAACGTTCTGTTTTAGTTGTTAAAGGTGCAATTCCTGGTTCAACTGGCGGTGACGTGATTGTACGTCCTACCATCAAGGCCTGAGGGGAAATACCGTGAATTTGAAAACTGTTTCCGGCTCTGCTGTTGAATTGTCTGAAGTTGCTTTCGGACGTGAATTTAACGAAGCTCTTGTACACCAAGTTGTTACTGCTTACTTAGCAGGTGGTCGTCAAGGTACTCGTGCTCAGAAGTCACGTGCAGACGTTTCTGGCGGTGGTAAAAAACCATTCCGTCAAAAAGGTACTGGTCGTGCTCGTGCGGGTTCTACTCGTAGCCCTATCTGGGTTGGTGGTGGTAAAACTTTTGCTGCTCGTCCACAAGATTGGTCTCAAAAAGTAAACCGTAAAATGTATCGCGGTGCAATGCAATGTATCTTAGCTGAACTTGTTCGCCAAGATCGTCTTGTATTAGTTGAAGAGTTTGCTATTGCAGCTCCAAAAACTAAAGAATTGCTTGCAAAGCTTGGCGATTTAAATGCCACTCGTGCATTGATCGTTACTGAAGCTGTAGATGAGAACTTATATCTTGCAGCACGCAACCTTCCACATGTAGATGTGGTGGATGCAACTGCAATCGATCCTGTAAGCTTGATCGCGTTTGATAAAGTTGTTATGTCTGTAGCTGCTGCTAAGAAAATTGAGGTAGAACTCGGATGAACAACGAACGTATCTATCAAGTCCTTAAAGGACCAGTCTTCTCAGAAAAGGCACAAGTTCTAGGTGATACTGTTGGCGTTCAAGTATTTAAAGTAGATATTAATGCTACTAAACTTGAAGTCAAAAAAGCAGTTGAAAAACTTTTTGGTGTAGAAGTTGTTAAAGTTAACACTACTATTACTAAAGGTAAAACTAAGCGCTTTGGTAAAACATTAGGACGTCGTTCTGATGTTAAAAAAGCATACGTCACCCTGAAAGCCGGCCAAGATGTTGAAATGGCTGACTTGGGCGATACCGCTGAAAGCGCAGCGGAATAAGGACGAAAATTATGCCGATTCAAAAATGTAAGCCAACGTCTCCAGGACGTCGCTTTGTAGAGAAAGTGGTTCATGATCACCTTCACAAAGGCGCGCCTTACTCACCGTTGGTTGAAGCAAAAAAACGTACTGGTGGTCGTAATAATAACGGTCACATTACAACTCGTCACGTTGGTGGTGGTCATAAGCAACACTATCGTATCGTTGACTTTAAGCGTAATAAAGACAGCATCCCAGCTGTTGTAGAGCGCATTGAATACGATCCTAACCGTACAGCACATATTGCTTTGTTGAAATATGCTGATGGTGAGCGTCGTTATATCATTGCACCTAAAGGCTTACGTGCTGGCGATAAAGTACAATCTGGTAACGATGCTCCAATTCGTCCAGGTAACTGCTTGCCACTTCGTAACATGCCGATCGGTTCTACACTTCATAACGTTGAACTTAAAATTGGCAAGGGTGCGCAATTAGCGCGTTCTGCTGGTACTTCTGTTCAGTTGTTGGGTCGTGATGGTTCTTACGCGATTGTTCGTCTTCGTTCAGGCGAAATGCGTAAAATTCATGTTGAATGCCGCGCTGTAATTGGTGAAGTTTCTAACCAAGAAAGCAACCTTCGCTCATTGGGTAAAGCTGGTGCTGCGCGCTGGCGTGGTGTTCGTCCTACCGTACGTGGTATGGCGATGAACCCAGTTGATCACCCGCACGGTGGTGGTGAAGGGCGTAATAAAGGTATTCAACCTGTAAGCCCATGGGGTCAAAAAGCTAAAGGGTACAAGACACGTACCAATAAGCGTACGACTAAGATGATTATTCGCGACCGTCGCGTCAAGTAAAGGAATCTGACTAATGCCTCGTTCTCTGAAAAAAGGCCCATTCGTCGATGCGCACTTGTTCGCTAAGGTTGAAGCGGCTGTTGCTAGTAACTCTCGCAAGCCGATTAAAACTTGGTCTCGTCGTTCGATGATCCTTCCGGATTTTGTTGGTTTAACAATTTCCGTTCATAATGGTCGTAATCACGTTCCAGTAATTGTTACTGAGCATATGGTTGGTCATAAACTCGGTGAATTCGCGCCAACTCGTACCTATCGTGGTCACGGTGTTGACAAGAAGTCTAAACGTTAATAGGTGTCATGATGGAAGTAACTGCTAAATTACGCGGTGCCGCTATCTCGGCACAAAAGGCACGTTTGGTTGCAGATCTTATTCGCGGCAAATCTGTTGCGCATGCTTTAAATATTTTAAACTTCAGCAATAAAAAAGCTGCTGTTTTAGTAAAAAAAGCATTGGAATCTGCGATTGCAAACGCTGAACACAATAACAGTTTAGATGTTGACGATCTTAAAGTTTCTACGATTTACGTTGATGAAGGTGTTAGCCTTAAACGTATTATGCCACGTGCTAAAGGCCGTGCAGATCGTATTACGAAGCGTACTTGTCACATCACCGTTAAGGTAGGGGTTTGATATGGGTCAGAAGGTTCATCCAATCGGTATCCGCCTAGGTGTTGTGAAACGTCATAACGCTAACTGGTATGCGAGTCCGAAACAATACGCTGAATATTTGCTTAAAGATCTTCAAGTTCGTGAGTTTTTAAATAAAAAACTTAAGAATGCGATGATCAGTAATATTCTTATCGAACGTCCATCAGGCGCTGCTAAGGTAACAATTAGCACAGCTCGTCCTGGTATCGTAATCGGTAAAAAAGGCGAAGATATTGAGAAATTACAGCGCGAACTTACCAGCATTATGGGTGTTCCTGCGCAAGTAAGTATCAATGAAATTGATCGCCCAGACTTAGATGCGCGTTTAGTTGCTGAAGCAATTGCTTCTCAATTAGAAAAGCGTGTAATGTTCCGTCGTGCTATGAAGCGTGCGGTTCAGAACACTATGCGTGCTGGTGCTAAAGGTATCAAAGTTGAAGTGTCTGGCCGTTTAGGTGGTGCAGAGATTGCTCGTACAGAATGGTATCGTGAAGGTCGTGTACCTTTGCATACATTACGTGCAGATATTGACTATGCGACTGTGCGTGCAGAAACAACTTACGGTACGATTGGTGTTAAAGTTTGGATTTTCCGTGGTGAGATTTTAGGTGGCATGAAACAAGTCATGAACCCTGCTCCTGCTGAAGATCGTCCAGCTAAACGTGGTCGTGGTCGTGGTGAAGGTCAAGAGCGTCGTGGTCGTCGCGGTGACCGTGCTGCTGACAAGGGAGAATAATCCATGTTGCAACCTAAACGTACCAAATTCCGTAAGGTGCACAAAGGCCGTAATACTGGTCTAGCGCATCGTGGTAGTACAGTATCATTTGGTTCGATTGCAATTAAAGCAACTGAACGTGGTCGTATGACTGCGCGTCAGATTGAAGCTGCACGTCGTACTATTAGCCGCCGTATTAAGCGTGGTGGTAAAATCTTTATTCGCGTATTCCCGGATAAGCCAATTACTCAAAAGCCTCTTGAAGTGCGTATGGGTAAAGGTAAGGGTAGCGTGGAATACTGGGTTTGCCAGATCCAACCAGGCAAGATCCTGTACGAAATTGAAGGTGTGAACGAAGAATTAGCGCGTGAAGCATTTGCTTTAGCTGCTGCTAAACTTCCGTTTAAAACCACTATCGTGACTCGGACGGTAATGTAATGAAAACTAAAGATTTACGTGAAAAGTCGGTAGAAGAGTTGAAAGCTTTGCTTGATGAGCAACAGCTTAACCAATTCCGTCTTCGTATGGCGAAAGCAACTGGTCAGTTGGGTAAATCGCACGAAGTGCAAGTTGCTCGTAAGACAATTGCTCGTATTAAGACACTCCTTACCGAAAAACAGGGGAACGGACAATGAGTGAAAAAACAGTCCGCACGTTAACCGGCAAAGTCGTAAGTGACAAAATGGATAAATCTATTGTTGTTCTTATTGAACGCCGCGTTCAACACCCGTTGTATGGCAAGTCAATTCGCCGTTCAACTAAGTTACACGCTCATGATGAGAATAACGTCGCTAAAATTGGTGATGTTGTAACCATTAAAGAAAGCCGCCCAATTTCTAAAACTAAAGCTTGGACTTTAGTGGAAGTAGTTGAAGCAGCTGCTGAGTAATTCGACGTTCTTGTTGCATCATCGGACAATTTCGAGTACTCTTTGAGCCTTTCGAAATTGTGACCGGTGATGCTCGGTTTTGGAGTAGGGCAATGATTCAAACCGAAACTATGCTCGACGTAGCAGACAACAGTGGTGCTCGCCGCGTACAATGTATTAAAGTACTTGGTGGTTCACATCGTCGTTATGCTTCTGTTGGCGACATTATTAAAGTTACTGTAAAAGAAGCAATCCCACGCGCACGTGTTAAAAAAGGTGACGTGATGAATGCGGTTGTAGTTCGTACTAAATTCGGCATTCGTCGTCCAGATGGTTCTGTGATCCGTTTTGATGATAATGCTGCAGTTATCCTGAACAACAACAAAGCTCCGATTGCTACTCGTATCTTCGGACCAGTGACTCGTGAACTTCGTACTGAACAGTTCATGAAAATCATTTCATTGGCTCCTGAAGTTCTATAAGAGGCAATCATGGCTAAGATTAAAAAAGGCGATCAAGTTATTGTGATCGCAGGTAAAGAAAAAGGCAAACAGGGTACTGTGTTGTCTGTTTCTGAAGACCGCGTTAAGGTTGAAGGCCTTAACTTAGTGAAGAAGCATCAAAAGCCGAATCGTGTAACTGGCGCTGAAGGCGGTATTGTTACTCAAGAAGCTTCGCTTCATATTTCAAACGTGGCAATTTTAAATGCTACAACCCAAAAGGCTGACCGTGTTGGTTACCAAGTGATTGATGGCGTGAAAACTCGCGTTTATAAATCAAATGGTGAATCAGTGGCGGTAGCGAAGTAATAGGTTGAAAAGGCAATGGCCAGACTTAAAGCACGTTATAATGATGAACTTAAAGCCAAGTTAAAAGAAGAACTTAGCGTTAAGAACGTGATGGAAATTCCACGCATCACAAAAATCACCCTAAACATGGGTGTGGGCGCAGCTGCAACTGATAAGAAATTATTAGATGGTGCTGTAGTCGACATGCAATTAATTGCTGGTCAAAAACCAGTAGTTACACTTGCTCGTAAATCTATCGCAGGTTTTAAAATCCGTGATGGGTGGCCGATTGGTTGTAAAGTTACTTTACGTGGCGACCAAATGTACGAATTCTTGGATCGTTTGATCTCAATCGCAATCCCTCGTATCCGTGACTTCCGTGGTTTCTCTTCGAAATCATTTGATGGTCGTGGTAACTACTCAATGGGTTTGAAAGAGCAAATCGTTTTCCCTGAAATCGATTTCGATAAGATTGATCGTATTCGTGGTATGGATATTACTATTACTACGACTGCTCGCACCGATGACGAAGGCCGTGCGCTTATGCGTGCATTCGGCTTCCCGTTCAAATAAGAGGTCGATATGGCTAAGAAAGGTATGATTAATCGCGAATTGAAACGCGAAAAAACAGTTGCTAAATACGCTGCAAAACGTGCTGAATTAAAAGCTACTATTGCAAACGTAAATGCAAGTGAAGAAGAGCGTTTCGAAGCGACGTTAAAGTTACAGGCATTGCCACGTAATGCATCTCCGGTGCGTCTTCGTAACCGTTGTGGTTTAACTGGTCGTCCTCATGGTTACTTCCGTAAGTTCGGTTTAAGCCGTAACAAATTACGTGACACAGTAATGCAGGGTGATGTACCAGGCGTTGTTAAGGCAAGCTGGTAAGGAGCGACTAAATGAGTATGCAAGATACCGTTGCCGACATGCTAACACGTGTTCGTAACGCACAAATGGCTAAGAAACAAACCGTTTCTATGCCTTCTTCTAAGTTGAAAGTTGCAATTGCAAACGTTCTTCAACAAGAAGGTTATATTTCAAATGTAGAAGTTGCTCAAGAAGAGACAAAATCTACTTTGACAATTACTTTAAAATATTTCGAAGGCAAACCAGTTATCGAAGTGGTTAAGCGCGTAAGCCGTCCAGGCCTTCGCCAATACCGTGGTAAAGATAAACTTCCAAGCGTTAAGCAAGGTTTAGGTATTGCAATTGTTTCTACAAGCAAAGGCATCATGACTGATCGCGCTGCACGTGCTGCGGGCGTTGGTGGTGAAGTTATTGCTTTTGTTTCTTAATAGGTGATTCCTCATGTCTCGTGTGGCTAAAGCCCCAGTAACTGTACCGAATGGTGTAACAGTTACTCAGAACGGCCGGCAGGTCGAAGTGAAAGGCAGCAAAGGTACGTTGTCTTTCAACCTGCATGCGCTGGTCGAGCTAAAACAGGAAGAAGGTAAACTTCAACTTGCTCCAGTTAAAGAATCGAAAGATGCTTGGATGCAAGCTGGTACTGCTCGCGCTGTATTGAATAACCTTGTAAAAGGGGTTAGTGAAGGCTTCGAACGTAAGTTGCAGCTAGTTGGTGTTGGTTATAAAGCTGCGGTTAAGGGTAGTGTTGTAAACCTTAACCTTGGTTTTTCACACCCAATTGACTACGCTTTACCTGAAAGTGTAACAGCGGAAACTCCAACTGCAACTGAAATCATTTTGAAATCAGCAAACAAGCAGTTGTTAGGTCAAGTAGCGGCAGAAATCCGTGCGTATCGTTCTCCTGAACCATATAAAGGTAAAGGTGTTCGTTATTCGGATGAAGTCATTCTTCGTAAAGAAGCTAAGAAGAAATAAGGCGCGAGGTTCTTATGAACGAAAAGAAACAAACCCGTTTGCGTCGTGCGAAAAGCACACGCTTGCACATCCGTGCATTGGGTGCGACTCGTTTGTGTGTAAACCGCACTCCGCGTCACATCTATGCTCAAGTTATTTCAGCAGATGGTGGCAAAGTTTTAGCGCAAGCTTCAACTTTGGATGCATCTTTACGTAGCGGTACTACAGGTAATGTAGATGCAGCTACTAAAGTAGGCACTTTAATCGCAGAGCGTGCGAAAGCAGCTGGTGTAACTAAAGTTGCATTTGACCGTTCTGGTTTTAAATATCATGGTCGTATCAAAGCCTTGGCTGATGCTGCTCGTGAAAACGGCTTGGAGTTCTAATCATGGCTAAAGTTGAACAAAACGAAGGTCTTGTTGAAAAGCTGGTTGCCGTTGATCGTGTAGCCAAAGTTGTTAAGGGTGGTCGTATCTTCTCTTTCACAGCATTAACTGTTGTGGGTGATGGTAATGGTCGTGTTGGTTTCGGTCGTGGTAAAGCACGTGAAGTTCCAGCTGCTATTTCTAAAGCACTTGAAGCTGCACGTCGCAACATGATTACTGTAGACCTTGCAGGTACTACTTTACAACACCCTGTGAATGCTCGTCATGGTGCAAGCCGTGTATACATGCAACCTGCTTCTGAAGGTACCGGCGTAATCGCTGGTGGCGCAATGCGTGCCGTTCTAGAAGCTGCAGGCGTGCATAACGTACTTGCTAAATGTTATGGTTCTACTAATGCTGCAAACGTAGTGAACGCAACTTTCAAAGGTTTGCGTGATATGACTTCTCCTGAGAAAGTCGCTGCGAAACGTGGTAAATCAGTAGCAGAAATTCAAGGGTAATGAATCATGAAAACGATTAAAGTTACCCAGACTAAATCTTCTTCACATCGCTTGAAAAATCACAAGCTTTGCTTACAAGGTTTAGGTCTGCGTCGTATTGGTCATACTGTAGAAGTGCAAGATACGCCTTCTAACCGTGGTATGGTCAACAAAGTCTACTATATGGTTAGTGTAGAGGAATAAGCCATGACTCTGCGTTTAAATGAGCTTGCGCCTGCAGAAGGTGCAAAACGTGAAAACCTTCGTTTAGGCCGTGGTATCGGTTCTGGCGTTGGTAAGACCGGTGGCCGTGGTGTCAAAGGTCAAAAATCACGTAAAAGTGGTGGCGTTCGTCCAGGCTTTGAAGGCGGTCAAACAGCGATTTATCGTCGTTTACCTAAATTCGGTTTCACTAGCCAAATCGCTTTAAAAACTGCTGAAGTACGTTTATCTGAGTTAAACAAAGTGGAAGGCGACATCGTTAGCCTAGAAACTTTGAAAGCTGCGAATGTTGTTCGTCGTGACCAAATTCGTGCTCGTATCGTACTTTCTGGTGAAATCACTCGTGCATTCACTGTTCAAGGTGTTGCATTGACTAAAGGCGCTAAAGCTGCGATTGAAGCAGCTGGCGGCAAAGTCGAGGAGTAATCTCGAGTGTCTATGTCTCCTAGTTCTTCAGGTCATGTCAACATGATGAAAGGTCAGCCATTTCATGTGAAATATCGTGAAATTATTCGCCGGATGAGTTTTCTAATCGGTGCATTGCTGGTCTTTCGACTAGGAGCGCATATTCCAGTACCAGGCATTAATAATGCTGCGTTAGAAAATTTATTTCAAGCGAACCAAGGAACTATTCTTGGGCTATTCAATATGTTTTCTGGCGGTGCTTTAGAGCGAATGTCTATTCTTGCTTTAGGGATTATGCCTTACATTTCTGCATCAATTATTGTGCAGTTAATGTCTACAGTAATTCCTTCACTAGAAGCCTTGAAAAAGGAAGGTGAGCAAGGTAAGCGTAAAATTAATCAATATACGCGTCAGGGTACATTATTGCTTGCAGTGGTTCAGGCAGTTGGTATGTGTGCAGGTTTGATTGGTCAGGGTATTACTCTGTCAGTTGGTCTTGAGTTTTATATACCAGCAGTTACATCACTTGTCGCTGGAACTATGTTCTTAATGTGGCTAGGTGAACAAATCACTGAAAGAGGTATTGGTAATGGTATCTCAATGATTATTTTTGCTGGTATTGTTTCTGGTTTGCCTAACTTAATTATGCAATCAGTTTCATCAGTAGATAATGGTCAGACAAGCTTAATTGGTCTTGTGATCTTTGGTCTTTTGTCTTTAGGTGTGTTGGCTGCCATTGTGTTTATTGAAAAAGCACAACGTCGTATTCCAGTAAACTATGCACAAAAGCAGCAAGGTCGTCGTATATTTACAGCACAGCAGACGCATTTGCCATTGAAAATTAATATGGCTGGTGTGATTCCTGCGATTTTTGCAAGTTCTTTACTCTTGTTCCCAGCGAGTCTTGGTCAATGGGTAGGAAGTGCAGATGCAAATGCTGGATTAATTAAGCGTAGCTTACAAGATTTAGCTTTAGTATTGTCGCCTGGACAGCCTTTGTATTTGGTGCTCTTTGGTGCGTTAATTATCTTTTTCTGTTACTTTTATACGGCTTTAGTATTTAGCCCTAAGGAAGTATCAGAAAATCTAAAACGCAGCGGAGCTTATGTGCCTGGTATTCGCCCAGGTGAGCAAACTGCTCGTTACTTAGATCATATTCTTAATCGTTTGACGTTTATTGGTGCGATTTATATTACGGTCATTTGTCTAATGCCAATGATTCTACAAAGTTCTTTTGGGATCCCATTCTCTTTGGGTGGTACCTCATTACTAATCGTAGTTGTCGTTGTTATGGACTTTATGGCTCAGCTACAAGCGCACTTAACATCTCATCAATATGATAATCAAACATTAATGAGAAAAACGACTGCTCATCCTAAGGGATAAGCGCACTTAGAGGTTTCATCATGAAAGTACAAGCTTCTGTAAAGAAAATTTGTGGTAGCTGTAAAGTTATCCGTCGTAATGGGGTTATTCGCGTAATTTGTAGCGCAGAACCTCGTCATAAGCAGCGTCAAGGTTAATCTAATCAAGACCTGTTGATTTCAGTAGGCGAATTGGGTTAATATCCGCCCCTCAAGATTTTGTGGGGCGGTTGATTATCTCTACTGCCTTTTTGGAGAAAGTGAATGGCTCGTATTGCCGGTGTAAACATTCCGGATAACAAGCATGCTGTTATCTCCCTCACTTACATCTTTGGTGTCGGTCGCCATACTGCTAAGAATATCTTAACAGCAGTTGGTATTACTGAGACTACTAAGATCCGTGAGTTGGACGATGCTCAGCTTGATGCGATTCGTGCAGAAGTTGCTAAGGTTCCTACCGAAGGTGACTTACGTCGCGAAATTTCCATGAACATTAAACGTTTAATGGATTTGGGTTGCTATCGCGGCCTTCGCCATCGTCGCAGCTTGCCTGTCCGTGGTCAACGCACCAAAACTAACGCACGTACCCGTAAAGGTCCGCGCAAACCGATTAAAAAGTAAGATTTCTGGAAGCTAAAAGATGGCTAAAGATACTCGCACACGCAAGAAGGTCACCCGTACCGTCTCTGAAGGTGTTGCACACATTCACGCGTCTTTTAATAACACCATTGTTACGATTACTGATCGTCAAGGTAATGCATTGGCTTGGGCCACCTCTGGTGGACAAGGCTTCCGTGGTTCACGTAAATCAACTCCGTTTGCTGCTCAGGTAGCTGCTGAAGTTGCTGGTAAAGCAGCTTTAGATTACGGTTTGAAAAATCTGGATGTCCTTGTAAAAGGTCCTGGTCCAGGTCGTGAGTCTGCGGTTCGTGCATTAGGCGCAGTGGGTTATAAAATTAACAGCATTACCGATGTGACGCCAATTCCTCACAACGGTTGCCGTCCACCTAAAAAACGTCGCGTGTAAGGAGAAACATTCATGGCTCGTTATATTGGTCCAAAATGCAAACTCTCTCGCCGCGAAGGGACAGACCTGCAACTTAAATCTGGCGTTAAACCTTTTGACGTCAAAACTAAAAAAGCTAACAAAGCACCTGGTCAACATGGTCAGGCACGCGGTGGTAAGCAATCTGAGTATTCACTACAATTACGTGAAAAACAAAAAGTCCGTCGTATTTACGGTGTGTTAGAACGTCAATTTAGTAACTACTATAAAGAAGCAGCTCGTGTTAAAGGCGCAACAGGTGAGAATTTGTTGAAATTGCTTGAAAGCCGTCTTGATAACGTTGTTTATCGCATGGGTTTTGGTTCTACACGTGCAGAAGCTCGTCAGTTAGTAAGTCACCGTAGCATTACTTTGAATGGTCGTCGTGTAAACATCGCATCTATTCAAGTTAAAGCTGGTGATGTAATTGCGGTTCACGAAGGTGCTAAACAACAATTGCGTATTAAAAACGCGATTGAGTTAGCTGCACAACGTGGTATTCCAGCTTGGATCGATGTTGATCATTCTAAGCTTGAAGGTACGTTTAAAGCTGCACCAGATCGTGCTGATTTACCTGCTGAAATCAATGAAAGCTTGATTGTAGAATTGTATTCTAAATAATCCTTGAGGTAGCAATAATGACGCGTACTGCAAACGAGTTTCTAACTCCGCAAGCGATCAAGGTCGAAGCGGTTAGCGGGACCTCGGCAAAAGTGATTCTAGAACCTTTAGAGCGTGGTTTTGGCCATACTCTAGGTAATGCTTTACGTCGCATTCTATTGTCTTCTTTACCTGGCGCTGCTGTGGTTGAAGTTGAGATAGAAGGTGTCGAGCACGAGTACAGTACTTTAGAAGGCTTGCAGCAGGACATCGTCGAGCTCTTGCTGAACCTAAAAGGATTGTCTATTAAGCTGTTCGATCAAAATGAAGCATATTTAACATTAGAGAAACAAGGTCCTGGCGAAATTACTGCTGCTGATCTTCGTTTACCTCATAATGTTGAAGTGGTTAATCCAGAACATCTAATAGGTACTTTGAGTGCTTCAGGCTCATTAAAAATGCGCTTGAAGGTTGCTCAAGGTCGTGGTTATGAAACATCTGATTCTCGTTTCCCTGAAGGTGAAACACGTCCTGTTGGTCGTTTGCAATTAGATGCTTCTTATAGCCCGATTAAGCGTGTTTCTTATACCGTTGAAAATGCGCGTGTAGAACAACGTACCGATTTAGATAAACTGGTAATCGACCTCGAGACAAATGGAACGGTTGATCCTGAAGAAGCAATCCGCAAAGCGGCAACAATCTTGCAACAACAAATTGCAATTTTTGTTGATCTTCAGAAAGACCAAACTCCAGTTGCTCAAGAGCCTCGTGAAGAAGTTGACCCAATCTTGCTTCGCCCAGTAGATGATCTAGAGCTTACTGTTCGTTCTGCTAACTGTTTGAAAGCAGAAAATATTTACTACATTGGTGATCTTGTTCAACGTACTGAAGTTGAGTTGTTAAAAACTCCTAACCTTGGTAAAAAATCGTTAACAGAGATCAAAGATGTTTTGGCATCGAAAGGCTTACAACTCGGTATGCGTCTTGAAAACTGGCCACCAGCTAGTCTTCGTATGGACGACCGTTTTGCCTATCGTAGCCGTTAATTAAGTAGGACTATCACCATGCGTCATCGTAATAGTGGTGTGAAATTAGGCCGTACAAGCAGCCATCGTAAAGCGATGTTCCAAAACTTGGCTAATTCTTTATTTGAACACGAGTTGATCAAAACAACTGTGCCTAAAGCTAAAGAATTACGTCGTGTTGCTGAGCCTTTAATCACTCTAGCAAAAAACGATACTGTAGCAAATCGTCGTTTAGCATTTGCTCGTACTCGTAATGCTGCAACTGTAGGTAAATTATTTACCGTACTCGGCCCTCGTTACAAAGAACGTAACGGCGGTTATCTACGTGTTCTTAAAGCGGGCTTCCGTGCTGGTGATGCAGCGCCGATGGCTTACGTTGAGCTTGTAGATCGTGAAGTGAAAACTTCAGCTGAATAATTGATTTTATTCAAAAAAGACCGGTTTTATACCGGTCTTTTTTATTTCTGCTAATTAAATAAATTATAAAAATGTCCTCAACTGACATAAAAAAACGGATAAACGGTCAAACTTGACATTGTGTATTGTCAAAATTGTGCTTTAATAAACTTATATTCTCAACCATGGGTATAAAAATAAAATGGAAAAGCAAGTTGATATTTTAATCATTGGCGCAGGTATTTCAGGAATAGGAATCGCTGCTCATCTATCAAAAAATTCTCCACAACGCCAATTTGAAATTTTAGAGCGTCGTGAATCTTTTGGTGGAACATGGGATCTTTTCCGTTATCCAGGCATTCGTTCAGACTCAGATATGTCCACATTTGGTTTTAATTTTAAGCCATGGTGTAAAGCGAATGTATTAGCTGATGGTGCTTCTATTAAAGGGTATTTGGGCGAAGTAATTGATGAATATAAATTAAAAGAAAAAATTCACTTTGGTCATCGTGTGCTTTCTGCTAATTATGATTCTGAATCAAAGAAATGGCAGGTTGTAATTGAAGATGGGAAGAAAAAACAACAAACTTGGATTGCTAACTTTGTTGTAGGGTGTACTGGTTATTATAACTATGATCAGGGATATGCACCTTCTTTCCCAAATCAAGAAGCATTTAAAGGGCAACTCATTCACCCCCAGCATTGGCCTGAGAACTTAGATTACACAGGTAAAAAAGTCGTTATTATTGGTAGTGGCGCAACTGCCATTACTTTAGTACCAGCAATGGCGAAAGGTGGAGCGGGGCACGTAATTATGTTGCAGCGCTCACCAACATATATTGCTAGTGTGCCGTCTATCGACTTCATCTATGAAAAAACGCGTAAATTTATGTCTGAAGAGGCAGCTTATAAATTTACCCGTGCACGTAATATTGGTATGCAGCGCGCTATTTATGCATTATCACAGAAACATCCAAAGACTGTGCGTCGTTTACTCTTAAAAGCAATTGAAGTGCAGTTAAAGGGTAAAGTTGATATGAAGCATTTTACTCCTTCATATAATCCTTGGGATCAACGTCTATGTGTGGTACCTGATGGTGACTTATTTAAGATTTTGCGTGAAGGTAAAGCTAGTGTAGAAACAGATCAAGTTGAGAAATTTACCGAAAAAGGTATTTTACTTAAATCTGGTAAACATCTTGATGCGGATATCGTGATTTCTGCAACTGGTTTACAAGTTCAGATTATGGGCGGCGTTCAAGCTACTATTGATGGGAAAGCAGTTAATTCATCTGAGCATATGCTTTATAACGGTGTGATGTTAAGTGATGTACCAAACATGGCTATGATTATTGGTTATGTAAATGCATCTTGGACCCTTAAAGTTGATATCGCTGCAGAATATATTTGTCGCTTGTTAAATTATATGGATAAAAATCACTATGACGAAGTGATCCCATCTGGCGATAAGACTGAAATGGAAGAAGATACTGTAATGGGTAAATTGTCTTCAGGTTATATTAGCCGTGCGGCACATGAACTTCCAAAACAGGGTAAGCATGCTCCATGGCAAGTCACTAATAACTATTTAGAAGACAAAAAATCGCTAAAAAATTCAAAATTTGAAGATGGTGTTCTGCATTTTCATAAACGTTCAGAAACTAACGAGCGTAAGCCAAAATTGGTATCTTAATAGATATTAGATAAATAAAAGGGGCGTAATGCCCCTTTTATAATGAAGCTATTAAAGTGTTCTAGAAATTAATTCTTTCATAATTTCATTGGTACCTGCATAAATTCGATTTGCTCGATGATCTATGTAGGCACGTGCAATTGGATATTCAAGCATGTAACCATAACCCCCATGTAATTGAAGGCACTCATCTACAATTTTTGAGAACATATCTGAAATTTTATATTTAGCAGCTGCCGCAGCTTCTACACTTAATTTTTCTTCAAGTTGTAATTCCATACAACGATCTAAATAAGTACGGCAGAAATCTATTTCTGTTCTCAGTTCAGCAAGTTTAAAGCGTGTATTTTGAAATGCACCAATATGTTTACCAAATGCTTTACGGTCCTTTGTGTATTGAACCGTATGTGCAAATGCCGCTTCTGCTCCTGCTTGACAAATAATAGCAACTAGCATTCGTTCCCAAGCTAACTCTTTCATGAGCATAATAAAGCCCATGCCTTCCATACCTAAAAGATTTTCTTTAGGGACACGAACATTATCGAAAAATAATTCGCAGGTATCTTGGCCCTTCATTCCAATTTTATTAAGAGGCTTACCTTTGCTAAAGCCTGCGCGGTCTGCTTCAACAATAATGAGCGATAAGTTTGCTGAACCTTTGTCGTTATTGCCAGTTTTACAAACCACTACGACCATGTCACATAAATAGCCATTAGTAATAAAAATCTTTGAACCATTAATTACATAATCGTCACCATCAAGTACGGCTGTAGTTCTTACTGCTTGTAGATCAGAACCAGTGCCAGGCTCAGTCATCGCAATAGCTGTGACCACTTCTCCTGTGGCCATTTTCGGTAACCACTTTTGTTTTTGTTCTTCATTACCAAAGTTGTTCACGTAATTGGCAACAATATCTGAATGCAAAGAAAAGCCAGTACTAGAGTCCATCGCATAAGCTTGTTCTTCAATTAAGATCATGCTGTACAAGCGGTCTACTCCAGAACCACCATATTGCTCAGGCATCGTGGTACACAGTAAACCTAAGTCTCCGGCCTTATTCCAAAGGTCACGATCAACATGTTGCTGTTTTTCATATTTTTCAATATTCGGAACAACTTCTTTTTCATAGAATTTACGCACTGTTTCGCGAAAAGCCTCATGCTCTTCATTAAATAGTTGTCTTGGTAACATATTTGGAATGGGACGAATAGCGCCAGATTGCATTTGTATTTCTTCCTTGGTTTAGGCGTGATGTTATGAATCTAAACATACGTAAGCATTCCTTGCGTAACAATGTGATGAATGCTCAATTATGAGCACAAGATGATAAATTTGGTCAATTTGATATTTTTAGCGATCTTTGGAATGTGATCAGGTAAACTAAGCGCACTATCAATGCAGGTGGGGAAATAAATGTCTGACGAAATGACCTTGGAAGAACGTAAAGTAATTTATCGAGCACGCCGCGGCTTAAAAGAAATTGACGTCTATTTTGACCCTTATGTAAAAAACTATTATCTAAAAGCAGATCCAGCAGAGAAGGCTTTATTTGCAGAATTAGTTGAACAAGAAGATCCGGATTTATTAGATTGGTTCATGGAAGTTTCTGAACCTCCACGCACAGAATTACGTGAATTTATTTATAAATTAAAACAGTATGTACATGGCTAAACTGTTTTGATAAAAGAATTGAATTTTGAGCTGAAATATAGTCGTTTCTCGATAATATTTCAGCTTTTTATTGGCTTGAGTTTAACAATCCTACTTTATCAATTGTTATCACCAATTTGGTGGTTGATTGCTCTCATTCTTTTGTCTATTAGTTTTCTATTTTTTTTGAAACAATCACGAATTTCTCAAATTGCATATTTAGACCAAAAATTGTGGTCAGTTGCATACTCTTCGCAAAAGATAATTTCCCGTATAGAAATCACTAAAATAATTGATTATCAGTTATTTATTGTTATTTATTTTGAAGGGGCACCAATAAAAGTAGCTATAATTTGGTTTGATCAACTTCCTTTACAGGATTGGAAAAAATTAAAAATCTTACAGAAAGTTTATTAATTGTTAGACAATTCTACATTTGTATATTTATATAAAATTTATTAAAAACAAAAACTTAATTAATATATTTTTTCTTAAATTCTAGATTGTCTAGTTAAAAGTTAGAAAAAAGACAGAGAAACATGATTGTCTGACAATTTCAACGATGAGTCTTTATTCCATCGGTTAAAGTACAAACACCAACGTAAAGTGTGTCGGAGGTCTCAAAATGGAGATGCCAACATGGTCGTTCTTGGTCATTGCCATCATTTTGGCAGTGGTGATCGGAAGAGCAGGAACTTTACTCAGGGAACATCTTAGCAAAGTTAATTTTAACAAAGTTAAGAGACAGAGGATGCAAGGTCGTCGATCAGTCAATTATTAAATTGGTTAGTCGATTAATTCCATCAAGTGTCCAGTTTATAACTGGGTGCGATTGTAGTAAGGAGGTCTCTCATGGAGATTTCAATGTGGATGTTTCTGTTAATTGCAGTGCTTATGGCTGTGGTAGTAGGAAGAGCAGGAACTTTACTTAAGGATTATCTAGAACAAAAATAATATAAGCCGTTAAAAGCTTATCTCAGTTAATAAGTAGCATGTGCTGAACCGTCGCAATGCTACTTTTTTTTGCCTAAAATTTCTTTTTTCTGAAAAAACTGTCAATTTTATCTACTGTGAAGTATGTCAAAGTATAAGCGCTACAATTAGAGTAATTACTCTTTTATTCAAGATATGCATCTGCTAATGTACATCTGAAAAGGAAAAAACAAATTACATAGAGGACAGGAAGATGTCTAAAGTCCAAAAAATAAGCCAAGGTTTGGCGGTAAGTTTTCTAGCAGCTTCAGTTTTATCAGGTTGTTCATACGTCGTGAAAACCGGAGCAAATGTTGCTTTAGGTTTTACGGAAAAGCACGTCGTTCCGCCTATTCTAGCAATGCAAGATGCTGAAATGGTTTGTAATACGGGTAGTGCATTAACACCTGCAATCATGTCTACTAAAGGTATGGGTGCAGATCCAACGCGTATTGCTGTATTAATGTATGCCGCATCAGGTGTATGTGCAGAGAACCAAGCGTTAGAACAGGAATTACGTTATTTACGTGCATCAAAAGCAGGTCAAGTAACCGAAGCTCAAGATGCTCGTATTGCCCAGAAACGTTGGGCAGCCATTGCTGCTGAGCGTCAATATACGGGCTATAAGTTGTTTGCTGATCGTTGGGAATCTAAATATAAATATCATTTAGGTGATTCTTGCCCAACTATGCGTAGTGATACTGATCAAACTGTTTATCTACTTGGAATGATTAGTGGCCTTCAGGCTGTAACCAATGACATTAACTCTGGTGGTGCAGTCAATGTTCCAAAAGATATTGCTGCTATTGTAGAGCGTGGCATGGTCTGTCTAGATAATGAAAAATTCTGGGGCGCACCTAACGCAACGCGTGCTGTGATCTGGACTTTATTACCAGGTGCTGATGAAGGGAAACCTGACCCATATCAAACGTTAAAACAATCAGTACAAATTGGTGAACAAAAAGGTGTTCGCTTGTCTCATGCTTTGTATGCGGTAGCTGCTCAAGCAAGTGGTGATGATGCAAAAATCCGTGATGCATTAAGATTATATGCGGCATCTCAAGCTGATGATAAGCCTGTCAATCCGAACTTTAAGTTAATCGATAGTATGGCAGGTCTGATTATACGCGGGATTTCTGACCGTTACTGGACTGAGCATACTGGTGTGCGTACTGGAGATGATGGTATGTCACATTTCTGGGACGATAAGAATGAAGGTGCAGCAGAGCTAGATGAATTATTTAATGGAGGGGCCGCATCTGAAGCTCCTGCAGACTCATCTGCTCCACAAGCAGCGCAGTAAAATATTTGAAAGGTTAACTTCTTGCGAGACTGTTGTTAAGTTTTACAATAGTAGCAAGAAGTTTAATTTCAAGGAGTGTGCCATGAAGGATCATGTACTGAATCATAAAGTGCTTTTGGTCGCAGTGTGCATTTCTGTGTCTGCCTGTCTACAAGTATTTCCTGATACCTTTATTTATTGGCGCGAAAGTTTACTTGGTGAATTCTGGCGTTTATGGACTGGACATTGGGTACACGTTGGGTGGATCCATTTCTTTTTAAATATGATGGCATTCGCCTGTTTACCGTTCATCTTCCCGCATACCAAAGCGTGGCATCTTTTAAGTCTGCTTTTTCTTTTGCCACCGTTCATTAGTTTGGTTTTCTATTTTTATTTACCTTATATCGAGGCATATGCTGGTTTGTCTGGTGTTTTACATGGGCTGTATACAGCAGTTGCTTTAGTTTACTTGCAATATCGTAAAGAACGGAATTTTGCTTTTCTGGTTTTAGGATTAATTATTGCAAAACTGATATGGGAAAATACCTTTGGGCAAACAGGAACAGCCCAGTTAATAGGAAGTCCGGTTTTAACTGAAGCTCACTTATATGGAGCAATTGGTGGCGCAATCTTTGGGGGCTGCTATTGGCTTGCTCAAAGATTAAAAAAGAAATATTGACAATACAAACTGTTAAAAAAGTGATTTTAGTCATTCTTTATTAATAAAGTTTGATGCAAATTTGATCGTTGAATAAAGGGATTGGTAGAAGGGGGATGGAATTAACCCCTGACCAAGAAAATTGCATGACTCAAGCTCCTGTTTTTCAGGTTTTTGAGAGAACAAAATTGGAATATTTATGCAAGAATATCAAGAAAAAAGATCTGGATTAGGTCTGTTGGGTTATATCTGGAACGAATGGATCTCAACATTTGTCATCCTCACTCTGCTATTAATGACTCTAATCATTGGTACTGGGGAAATGATCCACGGGCAATTATTACGTATCGGGGAGCGTCTTTATGGTGACCCTGCGGTAGGTATGCAATATTCATTTTTGCGTGCCGAACCTGAAAAGCCGACTTGTGATCGACATCCAAATATTGATGCTCAAGTAAAAGAACAAATGAAAGCGAATGCATCTGATGATTTCTCGAGTTTCTTTGGTGCAGCATCGGAAAGTGATGTCCGTGCATCACTACTCGCTGCGCAGCAACAATGTGACGAGAAATATCAGACATATGACAAGACGATTAAATATATCGAAGCTAACCCTGGGGTGCGTACTTACCGTGCTGTCGAAACAGGTTTCTTTGGTATTTTTAAATTTGGTACAGAGAATCGTGCCATTTTACTTATTTTTATGGTTTTGATTTCTGCGATTACGGCATCGTTAAAATTTCACCATATTGGCTTACGTAATCCGGCAACAAAAATAGATTACAAAGTCTATTCCATCTTTATGGTGATTGGTAATGCCTTACTCAGTACCTCTGTAATCAGTCAGTATCGTTCAGTTATTAATTCTGGGGTAATACCTACCTATGAAACAGTAACTATTTACTGGATATGGATGATTCTATTTGTTGTTCTGACTTTAATTAGTCTTTATCAACTATTTGTTTCACCACCAGCAAAGCGTGAAGGCGGTAATATTGGTTTAGCCTTATTAAGTGTGCCTTTATATGCTTACATGGCTTTGATTACGGGTATCGTATTTACATTCTTCATGGATTATCCAATGGGGCAAGGGATTTACCTTGGTTTATTGGTTGAGTTTTCAGGTATTTTCCTAAACCTTGCCTTGTTTATTTGGGCAGGTATGCTCCTAACTCAAACACGCGTTATGGATTTATTCCTTAATGTTCTCCGTCCATGGAATTTGGCACCAGAAACCCTAACATGGTTAATTCTAATTGCAGCTGCGGTACCAACGGCTTATACAGGCGCATCAGGTATCTTCGTTATTGCGGCAGGTGCGATTATTTATAAAGAAGTCTGGAATGCGGGTGCTCGCCGTCAATATGCATTGGCTGTATCCGCAATGTCAGGTTCTTTAGGGGTGGTGGTACGCCCATGTCTACTGGTCGTTTTAATTGCAATGCTTGATAGCCGTCATGTAACGTCTGATGAGTTATTTAGCCATGGTGTTTATGTATTTTGGTTAACAGCATTTATTTTCTTGGGTGTTTCATTACTACTGGCTGAAGAAAAATTCCGTGTGAATTCGCCGAAAGTTGCGATTCCGGGTATGTTACGTGCCTTTGTACCCGTGATTCCATACATTCTGATTACTGTTGTTGTTCTTGCAATCTATAAATATGCGCTAGACACAGGAATGAATGAATTTACTGCACCAGTAATTTTACCATTAGTCCTGATCGCAATGATCTTGTATGACAAATTGGTGTCTACAAAAGAAGCTCCTGCAATCAATATTCATGAAGCAATTGTTCGTGAACATGAACAAAAATCACCATTCTTGCAGTCACATGATCCGCATAGTTCTCAATTCCGTCTTGGTTTTGGTGGAGCACTTCGTTTTGCAACCTCAGAAACAGTCGGCCATATTGGTGCACTAATTATCTTGATGGCATTGTCTGCAAGTGTAGGTGGTTTAATTGAACGCTCTGAAGTGGTTGAATTATTGCCGACTCATTTAGGCAGTATTTATATATCTCTGGCGTGTATTGCACTATTGCTTGCCATTATTGGTATGTGTACAGATCCATTTGGTGCTGTAATTTTAGTTGCTGCAACTATTGCTCCTGTGGCATACGAAAATGGTATTCATCCAATCCACTTCTGGATGATTGTGTTGGTTGCATTCGAGTTTGGTTATGTAACGCCGCCAGTAGCCTTGAATCATCTCTTAACGCGGTTGTCCGTCGGAGATGATGAAGTTAATGCGGCGGATGCTGAAGCTAAGCAGAAATATACAAGTTTCTACTACCGTTATGAGCGTTGGTTATTACCAATTATTGTCTTGTTCTCATCATTGGTATTGGTTACTTATGTACCGTATGTGTTCAAGTTATTCGATTGGTATAAATAACTTAAATTAAAATATCTGTTATACAAAAAAGCCCTCCTAAATGAAGGGCTTTTTTAGTAATAGAATTCAATAAATTTAGAAAAAAAGATGACCGGAATTATTTTAGTTAAAATAAAAAAGCTAAAGATAGATAACTTTAGCTTTTTTAAGTTCCAATTGAAAAACTATTGCTGTTTGAGTTGAGCTTCAAGCAATTTAACTTGTTCTTCTTTGAGTTTCGTTAATTGATCTGCATCTGCATGCTGAGCTTTTAAAGTTGCTTCCTGATCTTTTAGCTGGCTATGGATGTCATCGAGTTTAGACAATTCTTCTTTAGCTAAAGACTCTTGAGCAGGTACAGGTTGTTTAAGCACATCTTCATTCACCAGTTGTTGGGAACTCGCAGCCTCTGCTACTGGTTCGGAACCTGATGATGGATCAGTGGTTTTAGCAGGTGCAGGTGTCGAAACAGGTTGAGGATCAACCATTGGTGCGGATGATTCGGTTTTTTTGAAAAACCATTGCGCAGCTAAAAAAAGCACTACAAGAATGCTTAAGCCCCCAATTAAAATCCACAATAGTTTTGAGTTTTGTTTTCTTTGTAGTGGCATCTCTAAGACCTTTAGTCAGGACGACGAGGCTTGAACTGTATTACTCCAACTTCATCAGGTACAGCGGGTGATTCAGGCTCATCAATATGAGTCGGACGATTTTCGCTATAACCGCATTCGATACATTCAATCCATTCGTCTTCAGCGGTGGTTAGCATGACAATCCGATCGGTTGCTTCACATTTTGGACATTTAGCCCCAGCAATGAAACGTTTTTTCATCTTTATCACCCTAACCACACGATCAATTTAGGCCCATAGTTTAAGCGGTTTTGCTGCCATTCGTCCAACCTTGATGACGTAACAATGCATCAATTTTTGGTTCACGACCACGGAAACTAACAAATGCTTCAAGAGCAGTGTCTTTACCACCTACAGCTAAAATAGCCTGACGGAATTCTTTACCTGTTTGAGTGTTGAAAATACCTTCGTGTTCAAAACGATCGAATGCATCACTCGCTAACACTTCTGCCCATTTGTAAGAGTAATAGCCAGCCGCATAACCACCAGCAAAAATATGACTAAAACTGTGTTGGAAGCGGTTGTATCCGACAGTAGGAACGACAGCATATTGGCTACGTATTTCGTTTAAAGTCTGCTGAATTTGCTCACTGTTCAGTGCTGGTGTTTTGGTGTGAATTGTTAAATCAAACAATGCAAATTCAAGCTGACGTAGAGTTTGCATGCCAGACTGGAAGAAACGAGCATTTAGTAAAGCATCAAGTAACTCTTGTGGTAAGGTTTGTTTACTCTCAATATGCTCACTTAATACATCTAGACTTTCTTTATCCCAAGACCAGAACTCCATGAATTGGCTTGGCAGCTCGACAGCATCCCAAGCAACGCCGTGAGTGCCTGCAACCGAGATATTATCTACTTCGGTTAACATATGATGTAAGCCATGTCCAAACTCATGGAATAAGGTAATGACTTCATCATGGGTGAGTAAAGCAGGCTGATTACCTACTGGAGGAGTGAAGTTACACACCATGTAGCAAATTGGCTTTTGTAGACCATGAACAGTTTGCATGCGTGAGCGGAACCCATTCATCCATGCACCACCACGTTTGCCTGTACGTGCATAGATGTCAAAGAAAAATCCACCAATCACTTGGCCTTGGTCTTCTAATTCAAAATAACGTGCATCTGGGTGCCAGACAGGTGCTTGTCGTTCGATGATGTTAATACCATATAAGCGCTGCACGATCTGGAATAATCCCTGAATGATTTTAGGTGCAGGGAAGTAAGGCTTTAATGCTTCTTGAGATAAGTTGAATTGTTGTTGTTTAAGCTTTTCAGAATAGTAAGTGCTATCCCAAGGTTGAAGTTCATCAACACCATCTTGTTTGGCAATATCTCGAAGTTCCGCAACCTCTTGAAGTGCAGGAGCACGGGCATGCTCAGCGAGATCAACTAAAAACTCATGAACTTTTTTTACATCTGGCGCCATCTTGCTTGCAAGAGAATATTCAGCATAGTTATTGAAACCGAGTAATTTCGCCATTTCCTGACGAAGGCTCAAAATTTCTTCCATAATTTTGCTGTTATCAAACTCAGTTTGTTCGGACTGATCAGATGCACGAGTGACATAGGCTCTGTAAAGCTCTTCACGCAATGAACGGTCATTTGCATAGGTCATGATTGCAAAGTAAGCGGGAAAGTCCAGAGTTGCTACAGCTTGGTCGAGTTCACGTTGTTTACCATACTGTCTTAATAGCTCAATATTACTTTCTGGAAGACCTTTTAGCTCAGCTTCTGTAAGGGGTTTAAAATAAGCCTGTGTCGCATCAAGTACGTGATTAGAAAAGTCAGAGGAAAGCTGTGAAAGACGAGCAGAAATATCTGCATAGCGTTTTTTCTCTTTGCCCTCTAAAGCCACACCAGAAAGTTTAAAATCACGTAAAGCGAGGCGAATAGCACTTTGTTGGGCTGGACTAAGAGACGTATAGCCCTGACCATCATTGAGATGCTGATAAGTTTGATAGAGCGCCGTGTGTTGACCAAGCTGAGTATAGTATTCGCTTAAGGCAGGTAATAACGATTGATAGACTTCTCGGGTTTCAGCATTGTTCATCACAGCATTTAAATGTGACAGGATGCCCCATGACTCACTCAAATTATTTTCAAGCGTATCAATTTGCTCAAGTACTGCAAGTTGTTGAGCTGTGTCTGTAGGTGCGGCTGTAAGGGTATTTAAAAACTCTTGTCCAGCTTGAATTGCTTGCTGGATGTCTTGTTTTAAACTTTCTAATTGAATTTGATCAAAACGCGGAGTTGGTAAAGTTGCTTGCTGTAAAGTCATTGCTGTTAGCCACATTATTTTTTAAACATAGTATTAGATGTAGGTCTTGTCAGGTAGGAAATCAAGTTTAATTTGCAAAATAAACGCTATAAGAAGAATTAAGCCCCACATTGGGGGCTTAATTTTAAGTGAGTACTATCATTTTTTGAGTTATTCAGCCTTCGATTTGGCGTTCGCTTTTTTCTTTTTCGGCTTGGCCTTTTTCTTTACTTTTTCTGGTTTACTCTCAGCTTTTGCTGAAGTTTTTTTACCAGATTTTTTTGTGTAAGAGCTAGGCTTGGCTTTTTCTTTCTTTTTTTGAACAGGCTTTTCTGCATCAGTACTGACAGTTGGTTTGCTGAAAACTTCTTCAGTTGCTTGTGGGGAAGTTTTGGTTGTGCGTGGAGCTCGGCTACGAACTACTCGGCCTGCATGTGTCACTTGATTAATAAGCTGGAAGTCAATCTTACGTTCTTCAAGATTTACACCAGCAACCTGAATTTTCACTTCATCGCCTAAACCAAAAACTTGACCTCTATTTTGGCCTACCAGATTTTGACTGGCTTGATCATAAATAAAGAAGTCATCACCGAGTTGGCTAATATGAATCATGCCATCGACATATAAGTCTTTCAGTGTCACGAACAAACCAAATTCAGTTACGGCACTTACAATACCAATGAATTCCTCGCCTAAATGCTGTTGCATATAGTGACATTTTAACCAAGTCGTTACACTACGAGATGCTTCATCTGCACGGCGTTCAGTTTTAGAGAAATGTTCACCAGCATCATCTAGTGCAGCGCCAGAGAGTGGAGAAGGTTTGTGTTTTAGATGAGCTTTAATGGCACGGTGTAACAATAGATCTGGATAGCGACGGATTGGCGAAGTAAAATGAGTATATGCTTCATAGGCCAAGCCATAGTGTCCTGCATTTTTGGCACCATAATAAGCTTGCATCATCGAACGTAATAAAACAGCATGAATACTTGGCGCATCTACACGGTCTTTAGTTGCTTCGATGACTCTTTGATAGTCTGCTTGAGTTGGCTGGTCTGGGAAGGGTAGACCCAACAATTTCACAAAGTCTTTTACTTTTTGGATACGTGAGAACTCAGGTGCTTCATGTACGCGATACAACATTGGAATATCATTTTCTAATGCATATTCAGCTGCAGCTACATTGGCAAGCAGCATGCATTCTTCAATAAGCTTATGTGCTTCATTACGGGTACGTGGCAAAATTTCTTTAATCCCGCCTAGCTCATCAAAAGTCATGTACGTTTCAATGGTTTCAAATTCCATTGCATGACGATCGGCACGTAAGTTTTTCAAAATTTGATAAAGCTGGAAAAGCGTATTTAAGGATTTATGAACATCGCGATCTTTTGGAATCGCATCTGTTGCACCTTCAAAATATTGTGCTACTTGGGTATAGGTCAAACGTGCTTTTGAGTGCATGACCGATGGATAAAACTCAAAGCCAGTTACACGGCCTGTACGAGAGAGTTTTAAGTCACATACCATACATAAGCGGTCTACATGCGGATTCAGAGAGCACAGACCATTTGATAAGGCCTCTGGCAGCATTGGTAATACAAAGTGAGGGAAGTAGACAGAAGTGCCACGTTCCTCAGCTTCTTCATTAAGTGCTGAGTCCAAGCGAACATAATGGCTTACATCTGCAATCGCGACTACAACACGATAGCCGCCGCCCGGACGTTTTTCTGCATAAACAGCATCGTCGAAATCGCGCGCGTCTTCACCATCAATCGTAACTAATGCTAAATCTCTTAAGTCAATACGACCTTCACGGTCTTGAGCAGATGGCTCTTTAAAACTTTCTGCTTCTTTTAATACCTGATCTGGAAACTCATATGGCAAACCAAATTCAAGAATGGTTTGTGGAATGATAATTTCTGTATCAGCTTTGTCCGCCATAGACTGAATAATATGAGCTGTAGCAAATTCTTCACGGGTCGGATAACTATCAATTGCAACACGTAGCATATCGCCAACATTCGCTTCAGCGTGTTTAACCAACTCTTTTTCTAATGGAATAGGCTGATGCTGATTAGGATTGTTGGGTTGAATAAAATATTCGCCATCATGAACTGACAATTTACCAATCATTTGTTTGACGCGGTGCTGTAGAACTTCTGTAATAAAGCCCCAAGGTTTACCTTTACGGTCTACCGAAGTCTGGCGTACTCTAACGCGGTCACCATTAAATACTAAACGTAATTCACGTTCAGGAAGTAGAAGGTCAGTTTGACCATCAATATGTGCTGTACCTAAACCTTTACTATTAATATAAACAGTTGCTTCATATGTTGGTTGATCTGCCACCAACTGAAATTTAAAACCGTCTTTCATGATTTGACCATCACGAACCATAGCACTTAAACGATGACTTAACGCTTCGATACTTTTTTGGTCATGAATATTAAAATGATCGACAAGCTCTGCATGAGATTGTGGTGTTTGTACCTGCTCCAATGTATCTAAAATGAGAGTACGGCTTGGAATAGGGTTGTCATAACGTTCAGCTTCAGCTTTCGCTTCAGGGTCAGCCCAGTTTTTTGTCATGTCGTTTGGTTTCACGCTTGGCAGATAAGTTTAGCATAAGCCATGCAGACCCGAACTGCACGTTTAGGTTTGCAATAATGTGTTATGCACTACAGTATTTTGATGAAGAAATAATATCTATCTTAACAAGCGTTTGATCGAAAAAGACGAAAATAATGAATAAATTGCTTAAAAAGTAATTCATTGAACTAAAAAATAAGAAAATTTCAGTATGATGACTTGATCAATGTGGTTTTAGTTTGTATTATGGCGGCTCGTTCCGGTGAGGTGGATGAGTGGCTGAAATCACTTCCCTGCTAAGGAAGCATACCTATTACTGGTATCGAGGGTTCGAATCCCTCTCTCACCGCCATTACTTAATGCGCTCATAGCTCAGCTGGATAGAGCACTTGGCTACGAACTAAGGGGTCGGGAGTTCGAATCTCTCTGAGCGCACCAAGTAAAATAGAACGAATCGCTGAAAGGCACACAAGTTACGCGCTCATAGCTCAGCTGGATAGAGCACTTGGCTACGAACTAAGGGGTCGGGAGTTCGAATCTCTCTGAGCGCACCAACTTGAAGAATTAACCGCTTTTATAGCGGTTTTTTTGTGCTTATTTTTTAGTAATTTTAATAAAATCTAAATTTATAACTTTTTAATTATATTAGAGATAATCATAAATGAATCTAGCTTTATTTGATTTTGATGGCACCATCACTCACAACGACACATTCAGCTTATTTCTTAAATTTTCATTGAACAGAAAAACTCAAATAGTCGGTGGTATTCGACTTGCGCCATATATAGCCGGCTATAAGCTTGGTTGGGTAACAGATAAAACTATTCGAACCAAGCTCTGCCAAGTTGGATATGTGGGCTATGACGCGAACTCCCTAAAAGATAGGGGACAAGAGTTTGCTAAAAAGGTGCTTCCTACATGTGTCCGTGAAAATGCTCTGGAGCGTATTCTCTGGCACAAACAGCAAGGTGATCAGATTGTTGTTGTATCTGCATCATTAGGCGTTTATTTAGAAAGTTGGTGCCATTCTTTAGGTTTAGATGTTATATGCAATCAACTTGAAATACATAATGGTATTTTAACAGGTCATTTTATTGATGGTGATTGTGGTTATTTAGAAAAAGTAAATAGAATAAAAAATAAATATGATTTAGCCCAATATTCTACAATTTATGCTTATGGTGATACGCCTAATGATTATGCAATGCTAGAGTTAGCACATAAAAAATATTATAGATGGCAAGAGATTGATTAGTATTAATTAATATTTAGAACTATATTAAAGCAGAAAGCCACTTTTATAAGTGGCTTTCTTTTGATGATATTAAACAGTATGGAAAGAATTATCTAAGAAGTTATCAGTAAGTAATGACTGAGGTACGATAGTGTGTGTTGTATTGGTTACGCTAGATACTGTAGAAGTTACTCCACCGAGTAAACTGCCGCCAGTTAATCCACCAAGTAAATTAGAAATGACATCTAAGCCACCTTGACCAGTTACACCACCAGTTAAGCTGCCCACGATATCTGTTACGATACCAATAGGGTTGTCGCCACCCACACCGCCGGTAACTCCTCCCGTTAAACCACCAAGAAGATCAGTTACTACACCAAGAGGGCTGTCACCGCCAACGCTACCAGTTGCACCACCAATAGTTCCTGTCACTCCGCCAAGGATTTCTGTTAATAAGCCTGTTGCAGTAGAGCCATTAGTAATAAGTGTACCCAGAATGCCAGTCGCTGATTCAGTTGCACCTTGAATATCACCACCGACTAAATCAGAAACCACTTCAAGAGCACCATTTACTGTGTCACGAGAAGTTTCGAAAGTTAATGTACCGAGGTCTGCAATTTCAGAAACAGGATGCTCCACTTGTGGAAGAATACCGATAATTGTATCTGCTACTGTATCAATACCAGTGTTGATAATTTCAGTTTTTAAGCTTTCGACACCTTGAAGAATATCAATACCGCCTTGAACTACGTCAATCACTGGAGAGATTGGAGACGTTCCACCACCGATACCGCCAGTTACGCCACCGATGATGTCGGTAATCACTTCAAGTGGGTTACCGTCCACACCACCAGTTACGCCACCGATAATGTCGGTAATCACTTCAAGTGGATTACCGTCAACACCGCCAGTTACGCCACCGATGATGTCAGTGATCACTTCAAGTGGATTACCGTCAACACCGCCAGTTACGCCACCGATGATGTCGGTAATCACTTCAAGTGGGTTACCATCAATACCGCCAGTTACGCCACCAATAATGTCAGTAATCACTTCAAGTGGATTACCACCAACGCCACCAGTTACCCCGCCAATAATGTCGGTTACTACGCCAAGAGGGCTATCACCACTGGTTACAGCGCCGATAATATTATTGATAATTCCTGTTGCATTTGTACCGTTGGTGATAAGTGTGTCGAGAATGCCAGTAGCAGATTCAGTTGCGCCTTGAATATCGCCACCGACTAAATCAGAAACAGTTTCAAGTGCGCCGTTTACTGTGTCGCGAGAAGTTTCGAAAGTTAATGTACCAAGATCTGCTAGGTCTGAAACAGGATGTTCAGTTTGTGGAAGGATGCTAATGATTGTGTCAGCAACAGTGTCGATACCTGTATTAATAATTTCAGTTTTTAAGCTTTCTACACCCTGAAGAATATCGATACCACCTTGAACAACATCAATAACTGGAGAGATTGGGGATGTGCCACCACCGATACCACCGGTTACGCCGCCGATAATGTCGGTAATCACTTCAAGCGGGTTGCCATCAACACCGCCAGTTACGCCACCAACAACATCTGTAACACTTCCAACAACACCAGTCACAATACCAGTAGCAGTCGTACCGTTGGTGATAAGCGTATCAACAATACCAGTCGCTGATTCAGTTGCTCCTTGGATGTCGCCACCAACCAAATCAGAAACAACTTCAAGAGCGCCATTTACTGTGTCGCGAGAAGTTTCAAAAGTTAATGTACCCAAGTCAGCAATTTCAGAAACTGGGTGCTCAGTTTGAGGAAGGACGCCGATAATAGCGTCGGCTACAGTTTCAATACCTGTGTTAATAATTTCAGTTTTGAGGCTTTCTACACCTTGAAGAATATCGATACCACCTTGAACAACATCAATAACAGGAGCGATTGGTGAGGTTCCAAGATCAATACCACCCGTTACGCTACCAATAATATTAGTGACAGTGTCAACAGGGCTTGTAGAACCGATACTACCCGTAACCGTACCAATAGCATCGGAAACAAGGCCAGTTGTGGTTGTTGTAATAGTATTTGTTACTGTAGATAGAGTGTCTGAAAGTAGGCCAGAGGTTGATATGTGACCATCAACCGAAGATCCACCAGTTACGTTAGTGTTCACCGATATAATATTACCTAAGTCTTGAGTAATATTTGATATCGAAGAAACAAGAGTTTTTAGTAAGAACATGTTGGTCTATTTCCTATATAATTATGTATTTTTAAGTAAGTATTATTTATTGCGCTACATAATTAATGAGATGCGTATCTCAATAATTGGAATTTAGTATTGGATAGATCTCAAAAGCTGTCAATGTGTATTTTTAGTCACATTTTTTAATATTAAATAATATTTAAACACATAGTAATTCATTGCATTTAGACGTAAAAATAATAATAATTTTTATATAATATTTTTTTGATTGCTTGTGTTTTTACTTACATTTTCACTTAATTAAAGCATTATATGAGGTAAATTTTACTTAGGTCTATAATGTTAAAGCTCAACTATAAATATTTTATTTCTATAATGTTGACTAAAATAGTCGACTTTAACTTGTAGTTGTATGGCTAAATACTTCAAAAAAACTATAAAACTTATTTGAAAAAAAATATTTCAAATACATCTTAAGTGAGAAAAACCTCAATAATTTTAGGTACTATTTTGTATAAACTAGAGCGCTGGCTAAGAACTAGACGGTTGATGACAGAAAGATGAAAAAAGGCTTCCTAAGCTTTAAAAACTGCGTATAATGCGCAACATCAAGTACGCGCTCATAGCTCAGCTGGATAGAGCACTTGGCTACGAACTAAGGGGTCGGGAGTTCGAATCTCTCTGAGCGCACCAACTTGAAGAATTAACCGCTAGATATAGCGGTTTTTTTTGTGCCTGAATTTTATGCTTTTTAATAAAAAACTGGCCGCTTATCGCAACCAGCTTTGAAAAGAATTAAAGGGGGAAAGATTAACCAAATGTTTTAAAGCGATGTTCATCTTCAATAAAAGCTTTTTCGCCTGCTTCGCCTTCGATTGAACCAAATACTAATTGAGCTCTTAATTTCCAATGCGTAGGAACATTGAAAGCAGCATTAATTTTCTCATCAATGATTGGATTATAGTGTTGCAATGAAGCACCAATGCCTTGTTCAGCCAGTACGTTCCATACTGCAAATTGTGCAATTGCTGTTGAATGCTCAGACCAGATTGGAAAGTTATCGGCATATAGCTCGAATTGCTCTTGTAGACCTTTAATCACATCTTGATCTTCAAAAAATAAAACTGTGCCTGCGCCTGCCGCAAAACTTTGAATTTTCTGTTTAGTTCCAGTCAGGGCTTCTGCCGGAATAATAGTTTTTAATACATCTAAAACTATATTCCAGAAATTTTGGTGTGATTGATCAAATAAAACTACAACGCGAGAAGATTGGGAGTTAAAAGCAGATGGGCTATGTTTTACAGCCTCTTGAATTAGTTTTTCAATTTCAGTAGGAGAGTGTTTTAAGTTTTTTCCTATTGAATAAATAGAACGGCGTTTTTTAATTAATTCTAAAAAGCTTGTTTCATTGGGAAGATTCGTCTCTTGAGTGGTTTGGATAACCACATCTTTTGAGACAGTTGCTTTTTGATTTAAGCCAAATAATTTTGCAAAAAAAGACATGAGACATTCCACTAAGAAGGTGATGCTCTTATTGTAGAAATTTTAAAAAGTGAAATAAGCCCAATAAATATGAATCTACGTTCCATATATGCAACGAAAAATATTTTTAATCTCGCTACTAAGGCTACTTTTGAGCAAAACAAAAAATAGCCTTTGATTCATTTTAAAGCTGAAATGAATATGCTCTAATAGTTCCGATTTATTGAGTATCGATGCAGTGCAATGACCGAGCAAAAAACAGCTTTATCTTTACGTTACTATTTGAATTTAGAAGAGTCACAAGATGGATTTTCATTAGTGACATTTGGGAAAAAACAATTTACCCGTTTTCTAACACCTGTGATTAGTATCGCAATTATTATTTGGGGACTTTATTTAGGTTTCTCTGGGGTTGGTCGATATTATGTTGGGCTAGGTATTTTTTTTCTGGTGATGCAAGGGCTGATGCGTTATTGGCTTTTACCGATGTTATTTAAACGTCAATTTGTTCGTTACCAGTTTGGAAAGAGTGAGCAGGGAATCGACCTCTATCAAGATTATTTTGAGCTTTATGCCAGCGGTCGTAAACAAGTGATGCAATATTCAGATGTGCAAACCTTTGCTAAAGGCAAGCTGACTTACATGCTTGAGCTAAAAAATAAAACTGTAATTATTGTGCCAAAGAGAGCCTTTGCACAGGTTTCAGATCAAACTATATTTGAAAATACATTTAAGAAATAAATTATTGGAATTATCAGCCGCAACAACCAAGGAAGCCTCATGAATACACGTCCTTCAAAAATCGTTTGCGTAGGCAGAAGTTATGCCGATCATGTCAAAGAATTAAATAATGCTATGCCTGACAGACCTATATTATTTATTAAACCACCTAGTAGCTTGATTGGTTTAAATGACGGTATTTCATGGAATCCAGCTTGGGGCAGTTGTCATTTTGAGTGTGAATTAGTTTTACGTATTGACCAGCCTTTAAAAGGTGAAACTGACCCTGAGAAAGCATTAAAAGCGATTGGGGCAGTGACTTTAGGTCTTGACTTAACAATGCGTGATTTACAGAATGACCTGAAAACTAAAGGTCACCCATGGGAGCGTGCAAAAGCTTTTGATGGTGCTTGTGTTTTGGCAGACTGGGTCGATTTGAGCGAAATTACAGATTGGCAAGAAACTAAATTCACGTTCCATATTAATGATGAGTTACGTCAAGATGGGAATACTGAACTATTAATGTTTACTATTGGTAATCTGTTAACTGATATTAATCAGGTTTTTTCATTAGAGCCGGGTGATGTGATTATGACAGGCTCACCTGCGGGCGTTGGACCATTACACTCGGGTGATCAGTTAAAAATGACATTAAAGGGTGCAACACAAGATTTTGTCTGGGAAACTTTTGTAAAAGCGTAATTTTATTTGCGCCGCTAGATATTTTTAACCCTATTATTTTTCAATAATAGGGTTTTTTTATGAGCTAAACATTAGAGTGCAGCTAATTAAATGAGAAGCTGCTGCCTACTTATTTTTCTTCAAGAATTGTGGAGAGGGGGATAGAAAGTTTTGCAGCTAGATAGTCATTAGACTCAACTAAAGCTGGGCCAATTTTTTCCATCCATTCATCGTCATCATGCACATTTTGAACATCTTGGCGTAAAGGGAGTGGATATGGAAGAGCCGTAAAAAAGCTCCAGAAGTCGACTTGAGACAAATTACGAACTAAAACATATTCATCTTTATCGGTGCGTTTAATCAAATTTTGCTCTTCAAGTAAAAGTACATAAGAGGGCCAGCGTCCAACTTCTCCTCGACCTAAAATTTCTAAGGCTTCTTTATCACTTACACTTTCACCCAGTTTTTGCTTTTTATAAAATAATTCAAGAATATCTAATAACATGAGCACAGGGTGCCGTTTTTGTTCTTTACCTGAGTGAAAAGCAGTTAAAGCAAAACTGACTTCTACTCCGAGTAAAATAATATTCCATGAAAGAAATATCCATAACAGGAAAATAGGCACTGCTGCAAATGCGCCATAGATCAGTTCATAACTGGTGAAATTTGACATTACAAAGCTAAATAAGTTTTTGAGTATTTCAAAAAGTACCGCACTTAAGCAGGCCGCTATACCAGCTGCATAAACTGGAACTGTTCGATTCGGAATAGTCCAATACAAAATAAAAAAGCCAACAATGGTCAATAGAAACGAAATCAGCCAGAGTATGAATGATCCATCAAGTTGATATCCTGCAAAATTATTGCTGAGAATGTTCATGGAAGCGACCGTCGAGGAAATGACGAATGCACTTCCTAAAATAATCGGACCTAAAGAGATGATCGTCCAGTAACGCATAAAACCCATAATGCCGCTACGAGTTTCTTTTACACGCCAAATACGATTAAAAACTGTTTCAATTGACGTGAGCATTAAAACGGTAGTCACGAATAAAAACAGCACACCAATAACGGTGAGGTTACTGGATTTCTCTGTGAAAGCATTCAAGGCTTTATCAAATGCAATAGTGCTTTTGGGTAAAAAATTACTATAGATTAAATGTTGGAGCTGTTGTCTTGCAGGTTCTAACGCTTTAATTGAAGAAATAATAACTAAAAAAACCGTTAACATCGGTACAACTGCGAATAGTGTTGTATAAGTGAGAGAACCAGCTTGTTCACGGCACCGATCAGCTTCAAAACGTTTAAATACATATAAAACGAACTGAAACCAGGTTTTATTATAAAAAGGAAGCTTACTTAAAAAACGTTGTAACATGCGTCGTCTATCCCGATTTTTTTAATCATCATGTGGGGCGATTAATAGCTTATCAAAGTATGAGCTTAAGAACTCAAATCGTAGATTAAAGCAAAAGAATAACTTAGAGAATTAAAGTCGTTCTGTAAGTTTACTATGCGCTATAGAAAAAATTGTAGCCCTAATCTTTTTAAAAAAGTTGGCTTTCTGTTGTTTGGGCATAAGATTCATCAAAAGTCGGTGAATCTTTTACTCAACGAATTTGAGAAATTTGCTCGTGTTACCTTTCATGCTACGTAATCAATCACCTCTAGAATTTCATAAGATTGGTTTCGCCAAAAAAATAAAAAATACCGTATAGTGTTCTTTTTAACAAAATTTATGAAACCGATGCAACCTTACATTCTTGTACTCTATTACAGTAAATATGGCTCTACAAAAGAAATGGCACATTTAATTGCCAATGGTGTTGAGTCTGCGGGTATGTCAGTGAAAATTCGGACAGTGCCAAATATTGCTCCAGTCGTCACAATCGCTGAACCAAGCATTCCGGCAGAAGGCGATATCTACTGTACGTTAGATGATCTAGCGAATTGTGCGGGTCTGGCATTAGGTTCCCCAACTCGCTTCGGTAATATGGCAAGTGAAATGAAATATTTTTGGGACCAAACGACTAGTCTTTGGCTCAATGGAGCATTACATAATAAACCTGCTTGTGTTTTTACTTCTTCTGGATCAATGCATGGTGGGCAGGAGAGTACTTTACTCACGATGTTACCGCCATTATTTCATCACGGCATGATGATTCTGGGATTACCAAATGCAATTCCAGCTTTATCTAATACTAAAACAGGTGGAACACCGTATGGGGCAAGTCATGTAAGCGGACCCCGCCATGACCAGAACTTAAGTCAGGATGAAAAGATTTTGTGTGAAGCGCAAGGTAAACGCCTAGGTGAGGTTGTTAAGAAGCTTTCAGCTGTACTTTAAAATAAATAAAAAAAGAGCGGATATTCGCTCTTTTTTATTTATAAATCTTATTCTTTTACAAAGATAACTTTGCCATCTGTAAGAGAATGAACGCGTGCTAATGATTCAACACGATAGCCTTTTTCAAGCAATAAATCACGGCCCGGTTGGAATGATTTTTCGATCACAATACCTACGCCAACAACTTCTGCATTGGCTTGATGAATTAAATCAATTAGTCCTAATGCTGCTTGACCATTCGCCAAGAAGTCATCAATAACTAATGCTTTATCAGTTGAATGAAGGTGTTTGTTTGAAATCGCAATCGTACTTTCAGTTTGTTTAGTAAAACTAAACACCTTAGAGCGATATAAGTCATCTTTTAACGTCAATGACTGATATTTACGAGCGAAAATTACAGGTACACCAAGTTCCAAACCTGCCATGATTGCAGGTGCAATACCTGATGCTTCAATGGTAATAATCTTGGTAATCCCTGCATCTTTAAAGCGAGCGGCAAATTCTTTACCAATCTGCTGCATGAGTACAGGATCAATTTGGTGGTTTAAGAAAGCGTCGACTTTCAAGACTTGATCAGATAGAACGATACCTTCTGTTAAGATTTTCTGTTCTAGTGCGTGCACGGGAGAATCCTCTAGACGGATGCTTTTAAAGCAAATGCGTATTTTAAAAAGCATCCGAAAAAATGCAAGCTTTAATTCGTCTTACCTGTATAACTTGTTAATAACAGGCCATAAGAAGTTTTACCATCAATATGGCTGACTTTAACTGGTAAATAATCTAGTTTTGGGGCTAACCAAAAGACTGTACTGCGTTCAGGCTTGCTGTGTTGTAAAACGACTTTAATGGTATCGAATGTTCCATAAGATGTTTTAATTTTTTCATTGCCTTGTTTTACAAAGCGACGATTTTCAACTTCTTTTGCATCTGCAAGTGGATAAGAGGTTTTAAGTGAACCATTTTTTAGGTCTTCACGAAGTTGTAATTCTGCATTTAACTCGTCAAGTACGCCAGCCTGCCAAGCGAATGAACGAGCTTTATCATCTTTCTTGGTAGAAATAGTTTTGCTGTTTGGATTAAAGTTAATATTCATGGTGTTGTTATGAATCAAAATTTTGCTGGTACGGCTAAAACTTTGAGACCCAATTTTACCATTAGCAAAACTAAATTTACTTGTTTCACTTGCAGAAGCAATTCCACCTGCTTTTGCAGTGAAATTATAAGTCCAATTATTACCTTGTTGGCTTAAGGCACGTGTCGCCGAACCCATACCTTTATTATTATAAGTAAACTGATAATTTGCCTGAAACGGGCTCATGGCAAGTGCATGACTTGAGAAGCCTGCAAAAAGCAAAGTTGTTGAAATACCTGTTGCGATGCCAAATGATTTCAGAAATTTTGTTGCCATAAGTAAATATCCTTGTACAGACTGAAAAGTCAGTGCTGATGCATCTATAACTTAAACATATTATGCCTGTTGATCATGGAGAAAAAATCAGGATTTATGCTAAATGTGTAATCTATTTGTGTTTTTTGGCAGTTAATTCATTTTTATTCATCACAGCTTTATACATCTTTTTGCTGGATTGGCGTGATTTCAGAGTCTTCTAATTCGTCTTCATAATCATCGTCCTGATCACGGTAAAGCAGGGCGGCTAAATTAACATTTCCAAATACGACTAACTCAGCCTCACGAACTCGTGCGTAATTTACATGCACTTTACCCAGTGTCTCGATGATACTGGCTTTTTTACCAAACCAGCGGTTGAGGTCAAGAAATATAAGTTCATCACGTTCTTCTGCTACATTAAAACGTTCAAGAATCATTCCTAAAGGGTCTTTTTTCAAAATTTTATGGTAGTAAAAAACTGCGGCTTTTACGGCAATCTTCTGCCAAAAGTTTTTATATTTTGCTTCAATAATTTGTGTATTACTAATTTGTTCAAAAACTAAAAGCTGTTGTTCTTTATTAAATTCCATCTGAATTAGTTTTAAATCAACAGATAATGTCGTTTCTAGGCCTTTTACATGCATGGTTGCATATAATCTTAACCAGTCATGATAAAGATCGGCATGGAGGTCATCTAAAAATTCAACATTATTGGTGACATAACGCTGTAAAGTCGCATTCAGAAAGGTTTGTGATAGCGTAAAATCTCTTTCTTCTTCAATGAATGCTTCTGCTTTTTGGTAGACTTTTTGAAGGCGTCTGACTAATGAGGAAAATAGCGTTTGCATAAAAGAACTTCCAGAAGATAATTTACTTAAGAACCAACACAATCTTTATTATGATAAAAAACGAGTTTTGATATTGCAGTGTAACAAATTTAATTGATACATTTTGACAAAATGAAAATGGATAAAACTCTATGTTTGAAGTGAATCACACTTTTATCCAGATTTGAATATCAGTTTATATTTTATTCGGTATTAAACCGTGGGGAAAAGGCATTTACATGCTTTTAAAATTATGTTGAATAAAAGAAGTCTATCCATAGAGCCTTTTTATCATTGGTGGCAAGACCGAGTCTTTATTGCTGCGACAATATTGGCAATCTTACTGCATATTTTTGTGTTGCTTATTCACTTTGCGATGCCTAGCCCATCAGAGCAATCTACTAAAGAAATTGCAATTTCAATTCGATCAAGCAATGAGCCAGTTCAGCAAGCAGACTTTTTGGCACAAGCGGACCAGCAAGGTTCGGGCACATTTCGTGAAGCCCACCGTACCTCTAGCGATACACCAAATCCTATGCCTAATGATGCGTCAACTGGAGATGCACAGTTAGAAAGTTTGCAAAAGGTTCAGCAACAAAGAGAGCTTAAATTTGAAGAAAAAGTCTTAATGACTGTTTTGAGTTGGCAAAAACAAGCTGATGCAAGTCAAAGAAAAAAAGAACTAGAACAATTACAAAGTCAATTTCAGGCAAAAGCTGCGATGGTTGCGAGCCTTGAAGCACAATATTTACAACGTAGACAAGATTTCAGCCGCCAGCAAAAAATAAAAACGGTAGATGGAATTCAGGCGAAGAAAGATGCCTCGGCTGCTTATTTAGATAAGTTCCGTGAAAAAGTGGAGTTGTATGGTAATCGCTATTATCCGGAAGAAGCCAAATTGCAACAGTTGAAAGGCGAAGTTCGTTTAATGGTTATTTTAAATGCTCAAGGTGGAATTCGTGCAATCCGGTTACTTGAGAGTTCGGGGTATTCGGTATTAGATGAAGCTGCAAAGTCTTCAGTACGTCGCGGCGCACCATTTGGACATTTTGATACCACTATGAAAGATATTTCTGAATTACGTATTGTGCGTACTTGGCGTTTTGATCCGGCTCAAGCAGAATTTGAAGTGCATTAATAAAAAATGTGGATAAGTTTTAGCTTATCCACATTGATTTGAGTTAATTAGACAAAACCTCACCTGAAGGCAGACGATGTTTTTCATCTAATCAATAATGATTAGATCTGTTCTTGGTAGGGATTGTCTATATTTAGCTTTGCTAGAATTTCAACTTCAAGCCCTTCCATTTCTTCAGCTTCTTCGTCACTCGTTTCGTGGTCATAACCGAGTAAATGCAAAACACCATGTACTAATAAATGTGCAAAGTGTTCTTGAGCTGTTTTCTTTTGTTCAATTGCTTCTTGCAATACAACTGGAATACAAATGACTAAGTCACCCAGAGGAAAGGCATCAAGCATTGGTAAAACTTCTTCGGGAATATCACTTGGAAAAGATAAAACATTGGTTGGTTTATCTTTCTCTCGATATTGCAGATTAAGTTGTTGGCTTTCTGCTAAATCGACACAAGCAACGCCAATTTCGCAATCTTCTTTATAACCAACGTGGCGTAAGGTTGTCTCAATAATTTTTTTGAGTTGAGCCCGTTTGAGCTCTAACTCAGGTAATTGAAGGTCTTGCTGTAAACTTAAACTGATTTTCAAAATGAATCCTTAGGGTCTGTTGAACATTCACAGATGATTGTGACATCGAGTGTTTTTTAGATGATACTAGGCGTGGACTATGAAATTTAGTTATTCTAAATGAATAGTTCACAACGATGTAGCAGCAAGAAACACTCTTGTCCCGAAGGGTTGTGGCTAAAATTATCTCAGACTACGTTATGAAACTTGGAAAGGGGCTCGCCATTCCCTACATTTCATGCCTTGCCTGCTCAATTTTAGCCGACAACGCAATCCAATTTTGAATATTCAACAAACCCTAGGCATCCTGATGTTGCAAGTCTGCTGCTGTATCGTTCTCAGCGACTAATGCTTCCTGACGGGCTTTACGTTCAGCACGTGCTTCGGCATTAAGACGATGTTGTTCACCATCCCAACCTTCATAAGCCTCAACGATTTTTTGAACCAGTTGATGGCGTACAACATCGCGGGAATGGAAACGGGTAATATGAATTTCGGTAATATTTTCGAGTACGCGAAGAGCGTGTGCCAAACCAGATTGTTGACCTTTAGGTAAATCGACTTGAGTAATGTCACCTGTAATGACTGCACGAGAGCCAAAACCTAAACGGGTCAAGAACATTTTCATTTGTTCAGGTGTTGTGTTTTGAGCTTCATCCAAAATGACAAATGAATGGTTAAGTGTACGACCACGCATATATGCAAGAGGCGCAACTTCAATTACTTGACGCTCGATTAACTTGGCAACTTTTTCAAAGCCAAGCATTTCGTAAAGGGCATCGTAAAGAGGGCGTAAGTATGGGTCAATTTTCTGGGTTAAATCACCAGGTAAGAAACCCAGCTTTTCTCCAGCTTCTACAGCAGGACGTACAAGTAAAATCCGCTGGATTTCGTTACGTTCTAGCATATCTACGGCGGCGGCAACTGCTAAATAGGTTTTACCTGTACCAGCAGGGCCTACACCAAAAGAAATATCGCTTTGTAAAATACGTTGTACATAACGTTTTTGATTGGCACCACGTGGATTAATGCGGCCTTTTCGGGTCTGGAAATAGACATCGAGCGGCGCATCATGCTCATCCATTTCATCACCAACTAACTCAAAATTGCGTTCAGTTTGTGAAGACTGAATGAGGAGGTGTAATAGATCGGCACTGATTTGCTGGGATACTTCGGACTCTTCGTAGAGTCGTTGCAATAAAGCTTCGGCTCTCCCAACAGCATCTATTTCACCATCTATGTGAAAAACATCTCCACGATGAGTAATTTTGACATCTAAACGCTGTTCAATTTGCTTCAGGTGCCCATTATAGGCACCTAGAATGCTCTTTAAACGTTCCATTGAAATTTCAGGAAATGTTACGGTACGTCGAATCGCTGCAGTCAAGAGAAAACCTTTCAGTAGACTTTAGAATACCTCTACATTACGCCACGTCAGGTTCAAGATTCAAGAGTTCACCGTAAACAAAATTTAAAGTTTTAATTTCAGTAATCTCGATCTCTGCAAAACGGCCAACCCAAGTTGCATCACCTACAAAAGTGACTAGACGTGTATTGTCAGCAGTACCAATTAAAATATTAGGGTCTTGATCAGATACTTTTTCAATAAGTACACGTTCAATTTTACCTAACATGGCATCTGTTTTTTCAATACTAGACTGTTTAATTACTTTTTGAACTAGAGCTAAACGTTCTTTTTTAACTTGCTCAGGTGTGGTGTCTGGCAAGTCTGATGCTGGTGTGCCTGGGCGTTTTGAATAAACGAAACTATACGAGTGATCAAAGTCTAAATCTTTGATAAATTGCAATGTTTCTGCGAAATTTTCATCGGTTTCACCTGGGAAGCCAATAATAAAGTCACTTGATAAATGCATATCTGGACGAATTTTGCGTAGCTTCGCAATTTTATCAATATAGACATCAATCGTGTGATTTCGCTTCATTGCCTTTAAAACATCATTCGAACCACTTTGTACCGGCAAGTGTAAATGTGACACCATTTGAGGTAAATCTTCATAACACTGAATAAGCTCATCAGAGAACTCAAGTGGGTGCGATGTTGTATAGCGTAAGCGTCCAATACCCGGAATTTCTGCAACGAGTCGTAACAATTCAGGGAATGTACAGATGCCACCTTCAAAGGTTTCACCGCGGTAACCATTTACATTTTGACCAAGAAGTGAAATTTCACGGACACCTTTTTCAGCAAGCCCTGCAATTTCTGCAAGTACATCATCTAAAGGTCGAGAAACTTCTTCACCGCGTGTATATGGAACTACACAGAAAGAACAGTATTTAGAACAGCCTTCCATAATAGAAACAAATGCTTTAAAGCCTTCTACACGTGGTTCTGGCAAAAAGTCGAACTTTTCAATGTCTGGGAAAGAAATATCAATCAGTTTGATTTTATCTTTTTTGGGTTTTTCTACTTGAGCATTATGTTGATCAAGCATTTGCGGTAAACGGTGTAATGTTTGAGGGCCAAAAATCATGTCGACATAAGGCGCACGTTTTTGAATATTGTCACCTTCTTGAGAGGCAACACATCCACCGACACCAATCACAAGATCAGGATTTTTGTCTTTTAGTTTGCGCCAGCGCCCTAATTCACTAAATACTTTTTCCTGTGCTTTTTCACGAATAGAGCACGTATTCATGAGCAGGATGTCTGCTTCAGTAGGGTTGCTCGTTAAAATGTAACCGTGAGAGTCCCCTAAAAGGTCTGCCATACGGTGACTGTCATACTCATTCATCTGACACCCTTGAGTTTCAATATAAAGTTTTTTTATTGAAACATCAGAGGTGTGCGTTGGCTGGGTAACAGTGTTTTCTGAGGCAGCTTTGGCACCATTGGGAATGAAGGTTTGAACCGTCATGCAGGCTCCTAACAGATCGATCTAAAAAAGAATAAATTTGCCCAAAATGGGTCAAACCATTCATTATAGCAGTATTTGAACCGAACCGATAACAGTAAACCTTCAGAACAGGACACGGTTTTTTTGAAGTAAATTACGTAAATTTTAATGATGTTGAATCAGAGAGTTACATAACACAACAAAAGAAAGCATGAAGACTAATTAAACTATGCTCTGAAGGTGAATAGTCAGGGTTTAACACATTTATGAGACCAAGTAGAAAGAGCTCATCCATCCATAGTCATGTAATGAAAAATAAATATATGCATCGTAGCTGGTTAGGAGCTATGTGTTTACTTGGTTGTTCATTTACCTATGCTGCCGAAGAGCAGTTTAATGATGCATTGAACGCTGCAAATAGTGGCAATACCGCACTATTAGACCAATATCAGCTTGCCATGCAAAATGATGTATTAGGGTACTATCCGGAATATTGGAAACTTAATACCAATCTTGGCTTTCAACCTTCAGCTTCGATTGTAAGTTTTGCTCAACGTTACCCTCAATCAGCAATGGCTGAGAAATTAGCAGCCGATTATGTTGAAGAAAAAGTTAAACAAGCTGACTTCGCATCTGCACAACCTTTACTATCTTATGTAACTAACCCAGATCAGGCCGAAAATTGCGCATTGGCACAGGTGAGAGCGAAAACGGGTGATGCATTAGTTTTTGCTGAATATAAAGATGTGTGGCTTGCAACCGAGTCACAACCAGAATCTTGTATCGGATTAGGACGCATGATGTTGTCTAGTCCGTTAATGAGTGCACAAGATAAACAACAGCGTCTTTGGGTGCAATTACGTTCTGGCTTAACAGGACAAGCTTTGGCAACTGCACAGACTTTGGGTATGAATTTGTCTTTGGCTCAGCTCAATCAAATTCAGGCTAATCCACTCAATTATTTGTGGACTGCGCCTAAAACAAATGATACAGACTATGCTTATTTGATTTTTGCATTAGGTCGTTTGGCTAATAATGACTTAAGCAACGCTTTTGCGAATGTCCAACGTGTCGCTCAAGGTACACCAGAGAATATACAAAAGTATTTATATCGAACCGTGGCTTATATTGGTGGCACCACGGTCATGAAAAATAATTTCAATCGTGAAGTTCTTCAATATTTTGATGCAAGTTATGGTTATCCTCTAAGTCCGGAAGAAGCTGAAATTTATGCGCGTCAGGCAATTCGATTTGGTGCGTGGGAAAGTTTAATCCGTGCCATTGATAGTATGACCGTGACACAAAAACAAGAAGACCGCTGGCAATATTGGCTTGCTCGTGCAACAGAGCAGCGCGGTGATAGTAGTTCGAAAAATACTGCGCAACGTATTTATAAAAAATTGGCTGAAAGTGGTGATGACTATCACAACCTTTTAGCAAAAGATCGTTTGGGCGAACGTTATAATCATCAACCTTACGATGATCAGCCCACTTCAAGCGATTTAAGACGTTTAGACCAGAATGTTCACTTTAATCGTGCTTTTACTTTAAGACGTATTAATGCAAATCCAACCTATACCAACCGAGAATGGAACTGGGCAGTTCGACAAGCTTATCTTCAACATGATGATGGTGTGTTGTTAGCTGCAGCAAAGCGTGCTCATGACATGGGGTGGTATGATCGTGCAATTTATGCAGCAGATCGTACAACAAATAAACATAATGATACGTATCGCTATGTGACGCCTCATAAGACTAATGTTGTAAGTCATAGTTACAATGCAGGAATTGATCCAGCGTGGGCGTATGGTTTAATGCGACAAGAAAGCCGATTTGTTACCTCCGCGCGTTCTCATGTTGGAGCGGGTGGGCTTATGCAAATTATGCCTGATACGGCGAAGTTGATTGCACGTCAAATGGGCGAAACCTATAATCCAGCGGCATTAAATGAAATGAATACCAATATTCGATATGGTACATTTTATTTGTCGATGATTCAGGGACAATTAAGCAATAATCCAGTTTTGGCAACGGCAGGTTATAATGCTGGGCCTAATCGGGCAAGACGTTGGCAACCGGACTATCAATCAATTTCGGCTGACCAATATACAGAAACAATTCCATTGTTAGAAACCAGAGACTATGTCAAGCATGTTATGACGAATGCAACACATTATGGTGTGATATTGGGTCAAGGGGCTCAATCGTTATCACAACGTATGAAAGTCATTCCAATGCGTACATCTCCTTAAGTTTAGGTAGTTGATGATGGATCTTCTTTTAATTGGCATATTCAAGTTTTAATTAAATGAAATATAGATATTTGGAACTTCGTTCAATTTTGCAACTTGCATGGTGGCTTATCTGTGCAGGGGTAGGATTGATGAGTTCCGTTTTGCATGCTGAACCTGTTAATTTACAGGGATATGTTATGCATGTACAAATGACACCTGCCGCATGTGCGTTAGATCCCTCTAAACAAAAACAACGTAAATGTCTTGAAGGATATTCATTGACAATTACAGGCCTGATGCCAGAAACAAATCAAACTGATTGTTCAACAGAAAGTTCGGCCTCTCTTTCTCCATTGCAAGCCAAAGTCGTAGCTCGGGTTATGCCTGACAATAATGCGCGTGTACAGCTTTGGAAAAGTGTAGGGGGGTGCGTTCCTATGAATGCCAGTCAATATTTCCGGACAGTCATTAACTTTGCTGAACGTTTAAAAATTCCAGCTAGCCTTACAAGTTCAACGAATGTTGAAATACAACAGTCAGCCTTAAAACAGCAATTTACTCGTCTTAATCCGAGCCTGCCGCAAAATGGCATTCGTTTGACTTGTCAGTTGTCGCGTTCAGATGTTGTTTTAACGGAAGTGAAGGTGTGTTACACAGTAAAAGGCCAATATAAACAATGTGCAAATCATGTGGTATCGAATTGCCCAGGTGAAATCACGATTAAAGGTAGTTACTAAAGATAGCGATCATTTCGTAAAAAAATGCTGACCATGCATTGAATCTTTTTGTAAATATTAATTTGTATTTTCTATCAGACTTTTGGTGAAAATGAGTCGCTTTTACATGCATCTGCCACATCTTTAGAGTACAATCTTTGCCGTTTATGATGATTTGGTTAGATGGAATTCCTATTTAGCCCGATTAAGGACACTCATTGGAGACAATTACATGAAGCAACCCGTTCGTGTTGCCGTGACTGGCGCTGCAGGTCAAATTGGTTACAGCTTATTATTCCGTATCGCAAGCGGTGAAATGCTAGGTAAAGATCAACCTGTTATTTTACAATTGCTTGAAGTTCCAGTTGAAAAAGCACAACAAGCGCTTAAAGGCGTAATGATGGAACTTGATGACTGTGCTTTCCCTTTATTGGCTGGCATGATCGGGACTGATGATCCGAAAGTTGCATTTAAAGATGCTGACTACGCTTTATTGGTAGGTTCTCGTCCACGTGGTCCTGGTATGGAACGTGCTGACTTGTTAAAAGTTAACGGTGAAATTTTCATCGGTCAAGGTCAAGCATTAAACGAAGTTGCTAGTCGTGATGTTAAAGTATTAGTTGTAGGTAACCCTGCAAATACAAATGCTTACATCGCTATGAACTCTGCTCCAGATCTTCCAGCGAAAAACTTCACAGCAATGTTGCGTCTTGATCACAACCGTGCGTTGACTCAAGTTGCTCAAAAAGCTGGTGTTGCAGTTGCTGATATCGAACACTTAACAGTTTGGGGCAACCACTCTCCAACAATGTATGCTGACTACCGTTTTGCAACTGTAAATGGCGAAAGCTTAAAAGACAAAATCAACGATGCGGCATGGAACAAAGATGTGTTCCTTCCAACTGTTGGTAAACGTGGTGCTGCGATTATCGAAGCACGTGGTTTGTCTTCTGCTGCTTCTGCTGCTAACGCTGCAATTGACCATATGCGCGACTGGGCACTTGGTACAAACGGCAAATGGGTAACTATGGGTATTCCATCTGATGGTTCTTATGGTATTCCAGAAGGCGTTATGTTCGGTTTCCCTGTAACAACTGAGAATGGTGAATACAAAATCGTTCAAGGTTTAGAAATTGATGAATTCAGCCGCGAACGTATTAACTTTACGTTAAATGAGCTTGAAGAAGAACGTGCAGCGATTGCTGACATGTTGAAATAATTTATCTTTTTGATAAGTTAAAAAAAGCACTCTTTTTAGGGTGCTTTTTTATATTCAATCATTTGACCTGAAACACAAAAAGCAACAAGAAGATATAGACACTATCATGCAAGTAAAAACGTTTTATTGTTAGATTAGTTAATAGATGATTTAAAAGAAGTTATAGGAGAATAACAATGTTTGAACAGCAACCTACTTTAGAGCTTTTATTTGATCAGCTGGGTTTAGATTCAGATGAGGCCAGTATCGAAAACTTTATCAAAACACACCAATTGCCAGCCGAACAGAAATTACATGAAGCCTCTTTTTGGTCAAAAGGCCAAAGTGATTTCTTAAAGAGTCATTGGGAAAAAGATGATGAGTGGATTGTAGTTATTGATGAGCTTAATGAACAACTACATGAAGACAGTGTGAAAAAATAAGCACATAAAAAAGGCCTGTTTTACACTCAATGTATAAAACAGGCCTAATTACATTAAGTATTTAATGTGTCTTTATTTTTAATTGATCTTTATACCATGGCTCATGACGTATAAGGTCAAATGCAGGTTGACCATGAAGCAATTCAAGATCACATGCACTCGTTGATAAATATTTAGTTAACCAATGTCGTGTTAATGCTGACTCTTGTCGAGCAGCTGACGCATAAGCCAAGAAGAAATATATATCTGCATGTTCATAGTGGGCTAATGGCTTCAAAATTTGTTGAGTAATTAGAGCAAAACGTTTTTCTTTATTTAATTCAAAATAAAGCATATACGCCTTAGCTAAATGTAAAGATAAATTAAGGTATAAGCTCAATGGCATTTCTTCATATTCCATACGAGCTTGTTCAAGCAAAACAATCGCTTCTTGTAAAAAATGAAGTTGTTCTGAACGAACATGACTTAATATTACAAGTTGCAAGCGTAAATCGGCACGCTCCAAAGCAAGTTCAGGCGTATTTTCAGTCAAATAAAGTTGATCTGTTTCACCAATTCTGTTCACAATCGTTTTACTTTCAATAGACATACGCCGTAGTCCTTCTTGTTCAATAGCATTTATATCGGGTTTATTTACTAAATTTAAAGAGTAGCCTTTACACCCAAATTGAATTTCCGCTACGAAGCCAAGCTGTGATGGAGAGCCTTTGTTGTTTAGAGGGTAATACTTCATGCAATAAATTACTTTGAAATATCACAAGTCGATTGGATTCCGGGGTAACGATATGCCATTTCTCATTTTTATCTTGCAGTCGTAATTGACCGCCCCAATTTTCTTGCCATTCTGGATGTAAATAATAAACGGTTGAGATAATACGATCATTTTTTTGTTGAGGATTGTCTCGGTGTAAAGCATAAAACTCACCCAAGTTATAATGGGCAAAATGAGCTTCAACCTCTTTGATTCCTAAATAAAATGCTTGATTTAGATTTTGTGAAAAAGAAGTTAAGGTTTCAATATGCTGTTGAGCAATAGGAAATTGTTCATTAATCCAGAGAATATGATCGCTACGAATATTGCTCACCACGCCATTTTGAATACCAGCTTCTCTAAATTCCTCAAGATGATGGCTGCACTCTTTGGCAACTTGAGCACGATATTGATTCGAATAAGCTTGATTAATAATAGCAAAACCTTGCGTATTTAAATCATCTAGAATTTGATCCAGATCCCATGAGTCCGGAAGCAGGTGAGAGAACATATAACCTCGAGTAGATCGTAAAAATATCAAGCAGCCTTATTTTAGATGATCACAACCTTACGAAAGAATATTTTTTTCATGTTAAACTATTTGTTGAATTGAGGAATTAAAGTCAACATGAATTACCGTCACCATTTCCATGCGGGCAACTTTGCAGATGTTATGAAGCATGTGCTTTTGCTACAGCTTCTCAACCGCTTAAATGCTAAAGATAAACCTTATCGTTATATCGATACGCATGGAGGTGCAGGAAAATATAACTTATCTCTGGCACCTTCACAAAAGTCTGGAGAGTTTCTTACAGGCATTCATCGACTAGTTCAGATATCTGACATGGAAAAGCGTCAGGCACCTGAAGCAATCCAGCAATATTTGAAGTTAGTAGAAGAACTACGCTCTCAAGAAGGTAAAGGAAGTTATCCAGGATCACCATGGTTTGCTTTGCAAGGTATGCGTGAGATTGATAAAGCGACCGTTTTTGAAATGCAACGTGATGTTTTTGAGCAATTGCGACATAACATTTATGATAAACGTGCAGGTTTACATGAGCGTGATGCATACGAAGGTTTACTCGGCGTTATTCCACCGAAAGAAAAACGTGGTTTGGTCATGATTGACCCGCCTTACGAATTAGAGCGTAAAGACTTTCCGCAATTAGTTGAACTTTTACAACAAGCTTATAAAAAATGGCCAACAGGTGTTTTTGCAGTTTGGTATCCAATTAAAGACCGACCGATGATTGAGCGTTTTGAAAAGAAAATGTATAAAACGGGGATTCGTCGTCAATTAATCTGTGAAATTTGTGTATGGCCAGATGATACACCTGTAGGTTTAAATGGTTGTGGTCTATTGGTTATTAACCCACCTTGGCAGTTCTCTGAACAAGCTGACCAAGCTTTACAATGGCTATTCCCGCATCTACGCATGCAAGACATTGGTGGTCATGCGGCAGTACGCTGGTTAGTGGGTGAGTAACAATTAACTTAAATCAATGCACATGTTTGGAATAGAAAATAATGACAAATGCGCCTAAACCAGAGCAAGATTTAACTCATAATGAACATTCATTTGATGGGATTACGTTCGAAGTGGTTGAAGAAGAAGATAATCCGGAAGGACAAAAAGTGAAGCGCCGAGGAATTTATCTTTGGCCTAACTTAATTACGACGGCCGCTTTGTTGTCTGGTTTCTATTCCATCATTGCAAGTATGAATGGTGAGTTTACCCAAGCGATTTATGCCATTTTTATTGCAGCATTACTCGATGGCTTAGATGGCCGAGTTGCTCGAGCTATTGGTGCACAAAGTGCTTTTGGTGAACAATATGACTCTCTTTCCGACTTGTTAGCTTTTGGTGTAGCTCCTGCAATGCTGATGTATAGCTGGAGTTTGCATGATTTAGGACGTATTGGACTCGCATGTTGTTTTGTTTATACAGCTTGCGCAGCTTTCCGTTTAGCGCGCTTCAATGTCCAAATTGGTGTAGTTGATAAGCGTTATTTTATTGGCATAGCAAGTCCACTTGCTGCCATTATCATTATTTCACTTGTATGGGTCGCTCGCGATTACCCTTTCATTTTTGATTTACGTGATATTGCGATTAAAACCATTAATGCTGTTCTTATGGTTGTTGTGGGATTACTCATGATCTCCAATATCAAATATTACTCTTTCAAACAAATGGACCGTAAAAGAGTTCCTTTTGTAGTTATGTTGCCAGTAGTACTGATTTTTGCAGCAATCACTTATAATATTCCAATGGGCATTTTGACCGTTTCAATAATCTATGCTCTATCTGGTTTTGTTACGACATTATTTGCACGCAAGAGTAACGAAACAATAAAAACATAAAATAGAAGAGGTTCGGTATGCCTATGTTGATGAATCAAATTAATCAATTACAGCAGCTGGGCCTTAATGCTAAAGAGGGGGTTGTCTATCAACCTTCTCGCGGCTTCTTTAAAATTGTTTATCAAGGTTTAATCCTTCCAAATCTACCGGCTCCACTGCGCTATTTTAATTACATTAGTCTGGTTGGACAGCCGCGCATTCCTCTTTGCTATAACACTCACTCAATTACGACTTCGGCAATCGATACTGCAACTGTACTTGTAAGTAATAGCCAACATAGTGTGGGACATTTAAAAACTTATTCTATTCGGCGGCAATGCCAGTTTGACTCAAAACAATATCAGTTTGATAAAACAGATTTGATTGAGTGGAAAATCCCAAAGATCCATCTTCAGCGATTAGACCTAGAAATGGGCTGTAATCTTACTATTCAGATTTCAGAAAATATCTCTAATACTTCTGCATTGCAGTGGGGAATTTCTGACTATTGGTCAACACTATGTTTATGTGAAGGGGAAGTTTTTTATAAAGGACAAAAGTATCAAGTTGAAGGATTAGGAAGGTTTAAACACGCAAGAGCTCTACATTTACCGTTTTTGTCTTTATGTTTTTATACATGCCAAATTATTAATTTAAATGAAACGACTCAGCTTACATTTTCACAAATAAGAAATCAGTGGAATATCATTTTATGTTCAAGATTAGATATTCAAGAATTTGGTAAGCCTGTTGAAAGCTTTACTGAAGATGTAAATTTACATATCCATCGCGTTTATCCAAAAGTTAAAACACCGAATGGTAAAGAGATGTATTTGCCCAGAGAATTTTCTTGGCAATGTAAGAAAAATGGAAAAATTATTTTTGAACTTTATGCACAAAGCCGTGGCGACTACAAGTTTGGATTAGCTGCTGGATATGTTGGAAGCTTCCAATATCAATTAAGTTGGAATGAACAATGTCTACAAGGTGAAGGTGGATATTGTGAATATATTGATTGTCGTCCACTTAGATGGCAGGAAAAGAATCAAGACGAGAAAATTTTAGATAAATTGATGCTTTTACAGCCATGTTTATATAAAAAATGACTATTTTTATCATTTTTGGTTAAAAAGCGAACTGTTGTTGCAGTAATATTAAAAAAGGGGTTGCCAACGTAATTAGATAGTCTATAATGCACATCCATCGGCGGTGATGCAGATAGAAACTTGTTGAAAAACAGTTACTTGGAATTGAGTAGATTGCTTTAAGTGATAGATTTGATGAGAAGTTGGTTTTGGAAATAAGTTTTAAAAATATCGAAATTACCTGTTGACTTTTAAGAGATTAAGAGTAATATAGCCGACCTAGCTTGCTGGTGACGAACCAGTAAGAAGATCATTAAGAGATTATGAAGAACAACTTGTGTGGATTTTTACTGATTGATTGATCGAAATATTATCATTGATTGATTGGTTTAAATTACTCGAAGTTTATTTGAGCGAAATTTAAGTCAGAAAATTGATGAGCCAGAATTGGCACCTTGTCTTTAATAAGGTGCAAAATGATTTTTAACTGAAGAGTTTGATCATGGCTCAGATTGAACGCTGGCGGCAGGCTTAACACATGCAAGTCGAGCGGAGTGATGGTGCTTGCACTATCACTTAGCGGCGGACGGGTGAGTAATGCTTAGGAATCTGCCTATTAGTGGGGGACAACATTTCGAAAGGAATGCTAATACCGCATACGTCCTACGGGAGAAAGCAGGGGATCTTCGGACCTTGCGCTAATAGATGAGCCTAAGTCGGATTAGCTAGTTGGTGGGGTAAAGGCCTACCAAGGCGACGATCTGTAGCGGGTCTGAGAGGATGATCCGCCACACTGGGACTGAGACACGGCCCAGACTCCTACGGGAGGCAGCAGTGGGGAATATTGGACAATGGGCGCAAGCCTGATCCAGCCATGCCGCGTGTGTGAAGAAGGCCTTATGGTTGTAAAGCACTTTAAGCGAGGAGGAGGCTACTGAAGTTAATACCTTCAGATAGTGGACGTTACTCGCAGAATAAGCACCGGCTAACTCTGTGCCAGCAGCCGCGGTAATACAGAGGGTGCAAGCGTTAATCGGATTTACTGGGCGTAAAGCGCGCGTAGGCGGCTAATTAAGTCAAATGTGAAATCCCCGAGCTTAACTTGGGAATTGCATTCGATACTGGTTAGCTAGAGTGTGGGAGAGGATGGTAGAATTCCAGGTGTAGCGGTGAAATGCGTAGAGATCTGGAGGAATACCGATGGCGAAGGCAGCCATCTGGCCTAACACTGACGCTGAGGTGCGAAAGCATGGGGAGCAAACAGGATTAGATACCCTGGTAGTCCATGCCGTAAACGATGTCTACTAGCCGTTGGGGCCTTTGAGGCTTTAGTGGCGCAGCTAACGCGATAAGTAGACCGCCTGGGGAGTACGGTCGCAAGACTAAAACTCAAATGAATTGACGGGGGCCCGCACAAGCGGTGGAGCATGTGGTTTAATTCGATGCAACGCGAAGAACCTTACCTGGCCTTGACATAGTAAGAACTTTCCAGAGATGGATTGGTGCCTTCGGGAACTTACATACAGGTGCTGCATGGCTGTCGTCAGCTCGTGTCGTGAGATGTTGGGTTAAGTCCCGCAACGAGCGCAACCCTTTTCCTTATTTGCCAGCGAGTAATGTCGGGAACTTTAAGGATACTGCCAGTGACAAACTGGAGGAAGGCGGGGACGACGTCAAGTCATCATGGCCCTTACGGCCAGGGCTACACACGTGCTACAATGGTCGGTACAAAGGGTTGCTACCTAGCGATAGGATGCTAATCTCAAAAAGCCGATCGTAGTCCGGATTGGAGTCTGCAACTCGACTCCATGAAGTCGGAATCGCTAGTAATCGCGGATCAGAATGCCGCGGTGAATACGTTCCCGGGCCTTGTACACACCGCCCGTCACACCATGGGAGTTTGTTGCACCAGAAGTAGGTAGTCTAACCGCAAGGAGGACGCTTACCACGGTGTGGCCGATGACTGGGGTGAAGTCGTAACAAGGTAGCCGTAGGGGAACCTGCGGCTGGATCACCTCCTTAACGAAAGATTGACGATTGGTAAGAATCCACAACAAGTTGTTCTTCATAGATGTATCTGAGGGTCTGTAGCTCAGTTGGTTAGAGCACACGCTTGATAAGCGTGGGGTCACAAGTTCAAGTCTTGTCAGACCCACCATGACTTTGACTGATTAAGGTTATAGACAGAAAGATACATAACTGATGATGTAAGCTGGGGACTTAGCTTAGTTGGTAGAGCGCCTGCTTTGCACGCAGGAGGTCAGGAGTTCGACTCTCCTAGTCTCCACCAGAACTTAAGAGAAGTTCGGATTACAGAAATTAGTAAATAAAGATTTAGATCTTGGTTTATTAACTTCTGTGATTTAAGTATCACGGTATTAAGCATGACCTGACGAAGGCATGTTTATTCATTAACAGATTGGCAAAATTGAGTCTGAAATAAATTGTTCACTCAATAATGAAAAGAGAAGAAGTAATTCTAATCTTGGAATTCATTGAGAACTAGCAAATTAACTGAATCAAGCGTTTTGGTATATGAATTAGATTGAAGCTGTACAGTGTTTAAATACACAGTACTTCAAACTGTAAGAGATTGATGAGGAATCATTGATCATGTCTTATTACTCCTTGTAGGTAATAACGACTGTTTGGGGTTGTATAGTCAAGTAATTAAGTGCATGTGGTGGATGCCTTGGCAGTCAGAGGCGATGAAAGACGTAATAGCCTGCGATAAGCTCCGGGGAGGCGGCAAATATCCTTTGATCCGGAGATTTCTGAATGGGGGAACCCACCTACTTTAAGGTAGGTATTGCAACATGAATACATAGTGTTGCAAGGCGAACGAGGGGAAGTGAAACATCTCAGTACCCTTAGGAAAAGAAATCAATTGAGATTCCCTTAGTAGCGGCGAGCGAACGGGGATCAGCCCATTAAGTTATGTGTGTTTTAGTGGAACGCTCTGGGAAGTGCGAACGTAGAGGGTGATATTCCCGTACACGAAAGGGCACACATAATGATGACGAGTAGGGCGAGGCACGTGAAACCTTGTCTGAATATGGGGGGACCATCCTCCAAGGCTAAATACTCCTGACTGACCGATAGTGAACCAGTACCGTGAGGGAAAGGCGAAAAGAACCCCTGTGAGGGGAGTGAAATAGATCCTGAAACCGCATGCATACAAGCAGTGGGAGCCGACTTGTTCGGTGACTGCGTACCTTTTGTATAATGGGTCAGCGACTTATATTCAGTAGCGAGGTTAACCGTATAGGGGAGCCGTAGAGAAATCGAGTCTTAATAGGGCGTTTAGTTGCTGGGTATAGACCCGAAACCAGGCGATCTATCCATGAGCAGGTTGAAGGTTGGGTAACACTAACTGGAGGACCGAACCCACTGTCGTTGAAAAGCCAGGGGATGACTTGTGGATAGGGGTGAAAGGCTAATCAAGCCTGGTGATAGCTGGTTCTCCCCGAAAGCTATTTAGGTAGCGCCTCGGACGAATACCATAGGGGGTAGAGCACTGTTTCGGCTAGGGGGTCATCCCGACTTACCAAACCGATGCAAACTCCGAATACCTATGAGTACTATCCGGGAGACAGACTGCGGGTGCTAACGTCCGTAGTCAAGAGGAAAACAATCCAGACCGCCAGCTAAGGCCCCAAAATCATAGTTAAGTGGGAAACGATGTGGGAAGGCATAGACAGCTAGGAGGTTGGCTTAGAAGCAGCCACCCTTTAAAGAAAGCGTAATAGCTCACTAGTCGAGTCGGCCTGCGCGGAAGATGTAACGGGGCTAAAACTATGTGCCGAAGCTGCGGATTTGACTTTTAAGTCAAGTGGTAGGGGAGCGTTCTGTAAGCCGATGAAGGTGTATTGAGAAGTATGCTGGAGGTATCAGAAGTGCGAATGCTGACGTGAGTAACGACAAAACGGGTGAAAAACCCGTTCGCCGAAAGACCAAGGGTTCCAGTCCAACGTTAATCGGGGCTGGGTGAGTCGACCCCTAAGGCGAGGCCGAAAGGCGTAGTCGATGGGAAATTGGTTAATATTCCAATACTTCTGTGTAATGCGATGAGAGGACGGAGAAGGTTAAGTCAGCCTGGCGTTGGTTGTCCAGGTGAAAGGAAGTAGGCATGCATCTTAGGCAAATCCGGGGTGCTCTATGCTGAGATCTGATAGCAAGCTGTACTTGTACAGCGAAGTGGCTGATACCATGCTTCCAGGAAAAGTCTCTAAGCTTCAGTTACACAGGAATCGTACCCTAAACCGACACAGGTGGTCAGGTCGAGTAGACCAAGGCGCTTGAGAGAACTCTGCTGAAGGAACTAGGCAAAATGGTACCGTAACTTCGGGAGAAGGTACGCTGTTGTTGGTGATGGAACTTGCTTCCTGAGCTGATGACAGCCACAGAAACCAGGCCGCTGCAACTGTTTATTAAAAACATAGCACTCTGCAAACACGAAAGTGGACGTATAGGGTGTGATGCCTGCCCGGTGCTGGAAGGTTAATTGATGGGGTTAGCGTAAGCGAAGCTCTTGATCGAAGCCCCAGTAAACGGCGGCCGTAACTATAACGGTCCTAAGGTAGCGAAATTCCTTGTCGGGTAAGTTCCGACCTGCACGAATGGCATAATGATGGCGGCGCTGTCTCCAGCAGAGGCTCAGTGAAATCGAAATCGCTGTGAAGATGCAGTGTACCCGCGGCTAGACGGAAAGACCCCGTGAACCTTTACTGCAGCTTGACATTGAACTTTGACCTTACTTGTGTAGGATAGGTGGGAGGCTTTGAAGTTGGAACGCTAGTTCCAATGGAGCCGTCCTTGAAATACCACCCTGGTAATGTTGAGGTTCTAACTCTGCCCCGTAATCCGGGGCGAGGACCATGTCTGGTGGGTAGTTTGACTGGGGCGGTCTCCTCCTAAAGAGTAACGGAGGAGTACGAAGGTGCGCTCAGCGTGGTCGGAAATCACGCGTAGAGTATAAAGGCAAAAGCGCGCTTAACTGCGAGACCCACAAGTCGAGCAGGTACGAAAGTAGGTCTTAGTGATCCGGTGGTTCTGTATGGAAGGGCCATCGCTCAACGGATAAAAGGTACTCTGGGGATAACAGGCTGATACCGCCCAAGAGTTCATATCGACGGCGGTGTTTGGCACCTCGATGTCGGCTCATCTCATCCTGGGGCTGAAGCAGGTCCCAAGGGTATGGCTGTTCGCCATTTAAAGAGGTACGCGAGCTGGGTTTAGAACGTCGTGAGACAGTTCGGTCCCTATCTACCGTGGGCGCTGGAAATTTGAGAGGATCTGCTCCTAGTACGAGAGGACCAGAGTGGACGAACCTCTGGTGTACCGGTTGTGACGCCAGTCGCATCGCCGGGTAGCTATGTTCGGAAGGGATAACCGCTGAAAGCATCTAAGCGGGAAGCCTACCTCAAGATAAGATTTCCCTAGGACTTTATGTCCTCTAAAGAGCCGTTCGAGACTAGGACGTTGATAGGTTGGATGTGGAAGCATAGTGATATGTGAAGCTGACCAATACTAATTGCTCGTGAGGCTTGACTATACAACACCCAAGCAGTTGTATATATGGCATCAATCGATTCATTAATATGCAAAGCAACTTGATTTAGTTATATGTTTAGCTAAAATGAACAAAATTAAAGTAAGACTCAATCAGCCCATCTGTAAAGATTTGGAAAACGCATCGGCAACCAATAAGACCAATGCAAGTATCCATACCAGTTGTGCTGGCGACCATAGCAAGAGTGAACCACCTGATCCCTTCCCGAACTCAGAAGTGAAACCTCTTAGCGCTGATGGTAGTGTGGGGTTTCCCATGTGAGAGTAAGTCATCGCCAGCTCATTATTCTAAACACCCTCAACTGATGTTGGGGGTGTTTTTTTATGTGAAAATTAATCTAAAAATATAGGTAAGATTATAAATATAATTCAATTTATGATGAAATAGGATGAGTCTAAACTTATTTGTAAAATTTAAAATCTACTATGCAATGGATCTTGGTTGAAACATTCTCATTTTCTTATGAGGCGCAAATTGCAAAAACTCAATTAGAGGCTTTTGGAATTCCTGCACGTATTGAAAATGAACATACTATTAATATGGATTGGTTTTATTCCAATGCTTTAGGTGGGGTTCGTCTATTAGTCTCACAAAACTATGTTGATGAAGCAAAGTCTCTTCTTGAAAAGGATTTTAGTAATGAACTGGAACGAAAGTTTGGAGAGAATAAAGAGTGCTGCCCTAATTGTGGAGCTCAAGATATAGAAGCTTATACACAAGGGAAAAAATCAGCTTTTCTAGCGTTCATGTTCTTAGGGGTACCTTTGTTCTCTTTTAAAAATGGTAATAGATGTAAACGGTGTCAATATTTTTGGAACTAATTGTAAGGTACTAAAATATTATATTTATTCATTCTTTTAATTTATATGGCTATGTAATAAAGAAGCAATTAAACTCTACAAAGTGATAAAAAAATGAATTATTAGAAAGGGTATTATAAAAGTTATAAAGAATTATAAAAGGAAAAGAATATGGAATATAAGGGAAGTTGTCATTGTGGCCAGATTAAATTTGTAGCAGAAGGCGAGTTGTCAGAGGTTTTATCTTGCAATTGTTCCATATGTCAAAAGAAAGGTTCTTTACTTTGGTTCTTACCAAGTAAGCAAGTTAACATAACTTTAGAAACTCCCGAAATTTTAGCGAATTACACCTTTAATAAGCATGTGATTAATCATCATTTCTGTAAAATTTGTGGTATTCATCCTTATGCTCAAGGTACAGATGCAGAAGGTAATTCTATCTTTGCTATTAATGTTCGATACATAGATGACATAGATTTAAAAAAAATAAAAATAAATGATTTTGATGGGCGTTCAACTTAATAAATATAAGGATTTTCCAGTGGTAACTAAAAAGCAATTAGCTCCAAAGCAAATAGAAACACTGATTGAGTTACTAAAAGATAGATTTGAAAAGAATTCACATCGTCATAAAGAAATAGATTGGACTCATGTACAAGCTAAACTAATTCAATCGCCGAACAAACTGTGGTCATTGCAAGAAATGGAAAATACGGGAGGAGAGCCTGACGTAGTGGCTTATGACCAACAGAGTGATGAATATTTGTTTATAGATTGCTCTCCTGAAACACCAAAAGGCCGTAGAAGTCTTTGTTATGATAGTGAAGCTTTAGAGTCTAGAAAAGATCACCCGCCTAAAAATAATGCAATAGATGTGGCTAAGGGAATGGGAGTGAAGCTTCTGACTGAGGAACAATATCATCAATTACAAAAGTTAGGCGAGTTTGATCTTAAAACATCAAGTTGGCTTGCAACTCCAGATGAGATTCGACGATTAGATGGAGCACTTTTCGCTGATCGGCGTTATGGCCGTGTTTTTGTTTATCATAATGGGGCACAATCATACTATGCAGTTCGTGGATTTCGCTGCTGTTTAAGAGTTTGATCTTAAATTTGAATACAAAAAGATTTTATTTGATGTTTTCTGCCAAGAAATTGGAGGTTCTTGCAACTTTTGATTGATAGTAAACATGACAAGATATGCTCTGGAATTAAATAAAAACATCAGGACCTCTCTAAAAATGCAACCCAACCCAATTTACTATAATGAACAACACATTGCTTTTGCTGATAATGTTCGTCGATTTGTACAAAAAGAAATGGCACCTTTCGTTAATGAGTGGGATGAAGCTGAGACATTCCCGAGAGAACTATACAAAAAAGCTGCTGAGATTGGTTTATTGGGTTTAGGCTTTTCGGAAGAATATGGTGGTATTCCTGATGCTGATCCATTCTATTCATTGCTGGCTGGTATTGAGATGGCGAAGGCTGGCTCTGGTGGAGTACATATCTCATTGATGGTGCATACGATTGGTGCACCACCAATTCAGCATTTTGGTAGTGAAGAGTTAAAGGCAAAAGTTCTTCCAAGTATTATTTCCGGCGAAAAAATTTCTGCCTTAGCAATTACTGAACCAGGTGGTGGTTCAGATGTTGCTGCATTACAAACTAAAGCTGTTCGCGATGGTGATTATTATATTATTTCTGGTGAGAAGACATTTATCACATCGGGAATTCGTGCAGATTACTATACCGTTGCAGTGCGTACAGACCCGACTAAATCTGGTGCTGAAGGCATTTCAATGTTGTTAGTTGATGCGCACAGTGAAGGAATTACTAAAACGCCTTTAAAAAAAATGGGATGGTGGGCTTCAGATACAGCACATTTGCATTTTGACCAAGTACGAGTCCCTGCATCAAATCTTTTAGGTAAAGAGAATGCTGGTTTTAAAGTAATTATGAATAACTTTAATATGGAGCGTTTTTTCTTAGGTGTAGTGGCCTATGGTTATGCACAGGTATGTTATGAAGAAGCTTTAGATTGGGCTCAGCAACGTAAAACATTTGGTAAGCGATTAATTGATCATCAAGTAGTCCGTCATAAGTTGGTGGATATGGCAACACAATTGACTTCAACGCGCGCTTTACTTGAAGAAACTGCTTGGAAAATGACTCAACCAAAGTTACAGGGGCCAGAGCTCGTGGCTCAAATTTCAATGCTTAAAAATGTTGCTACCCGCACAATGCAATTTTGTGCAGATGCAGCTGTGCAAACATTGGGTGGTATGGGCTTTATGCGTGGAACTAAATCTGAACGTATTTACCGTGAAGTGAAGGTCAATATGATTGGTGGTGGCGCTGAAGAAATTATGAAAGATTTGATTAGCAAGCAATTGGGTTATTAAGTCTATTTATAAGGTGGCTTTTAATAAGCTGCCTTATCTCATTCTTACCTCATATAGATATTATGAGATTTCATTCCATGTTTCGTTTAAAATTGCCCAACGTTCATGATCTTTCCACTCTTTTCCACCTACTCGAAGATATTGTCGAGAAAAGCCCTCTTTGATAAAGCCTGCCTTGGCAATAAGACGAATTGAAGCAATATTTTCAGGTTGTATATTTGCTTCTAATCTATGTAAGTTTAGTTTTTCGAATGCTTCACTCAGTAATAATTTCAGGCCTGCTTTCATATATCCTTGGCGTTGATAGGGATGAAATACTTCATAACCTAAATAAGCCGAGTGAAAATAACCTCTGATAATGTTGGAAATATTAAATGTTCCTACAATTGCATGGTCTTTCTCTAGACAAACGAAATAGCGATGTTCTTGTGCTAGGTAGTGTTGAAAGTCGGCTGGTGGATAAGCCCAAGGTTGATGCAATTGCACACTATTTTCATATGCTATTTTAACTTCTGTTAGGTCATCCATTTGAGATTTACGTAAATACACTGAACTCATTTCAACGCCATCTCCCAAACCATTTCAGTTAATTCCTCAATTTTGACCTTTCCTTCAGATTTATACCAAGTCACTGTCCATGAAATCGCACCACCAACTAATCGGCGCCAAATAAAGGCATCATGCTTTATCTTGCCCTTTGTGCGTAATTTTTCAATAACATCTAACCAAATTTGTTCATACTCATTACGCATTTTCAAAAGGTAATCTTGTTTTTCTTTTGAAAGGGCAAACCATTCATATACCAAAACAGCCATCGCAGCACCTGTATCTCCAGTAATTGAGATAAGCTCTGCTTTAATGAGAGCCCGTAACTGTTGCTCTGGATCTGGAGATTGGGTTACGGCATCCTTTAAACGGGCAAGATTATAAGTGATGGTTTGTTCCATCACATGGGCAAGGATGTCATCTTTACTTTTGAAGTGATGGAATAAACTCCCCGATTGAATTCCAATAAATTGAGCCAGTTCACGCACAGTCGTTTTGTCATAGCCTTGCTTATGAAATAGGTACGCTGCACCTTGTAATAAACGGCCCCGTGGGCTGTCATCAAAGCAAGAGATATTTGGAATCTGTTCAATTGAAGTAGCAATCATGCGTGCAGTTTGACCCTTTAAATAAAAATGAATACTAAAAAATTTTGCTAAATCTCAACATTTTTTAGGGCTTATGTCGAGTTTGGAAGATTTAGTCACCATCAAGATAACATTTTGCTCTTTACAAACCAAGCGCTTGCTTGGTAGTGTTGAGTGTAATTTTTAAACAGAACAATGAGAAATAAGATGGCAAATAATCAGAAGGATGATGAGCGTGTCGTAAAAATAGGTTGCGCCTCTGGATTTTGGGGCGATACCAATACAGCAGCTTTCCAATTAGTGCATTTAACTGATATTGATTATTTGGTTTTTGATTATTTGTCAGAAATTACGATGTCGATTATGGCAAAAGCGAAAATGGTAGAGCCGAAACATGGCTATGCTTTGGACTTTGTTAGTCGAGTAATGGCTCCTCTGATTAAAAAAATTGCAGAAAAAAAGATTAAGGTGATTAGTAATGCTGGTGGGGTAAATCCGCTTGCTTGTCGGGATGCCTTACAAAAAATAATTAGTGAATATAGTTTAAACCTGAAAGTTGCTGTGGTTTTAGGTGATGATCTTTTAGCAAAGCAAGAACAGTTCAAACAACAAAATATTCAAGAAATGTTTAGCAGCCAGCCTTTGCCTGATCAGGTGGCGAGTAGTAATGCTTATTTAGGTGCTGTGGCCATTCGTGATGCTTTAAATTTAGGCGCAGATATTGTGATTACGGGTCGTGTTGTAGATTCGGCTGTGGTTCTTGCACCTTTGCTTCATGAATACCAGTGGTCTTTAGAGGATTATGACAAATTGGCGCAAGGCTCATTGGCAGGACACGTGATTGAATGTGGCGCTCAATGTACAGGCGGTAATTTTACTGATTGGCGCTTAGTGCAAGGCTTCGACAATATGGGTTTTCCAGTGGTTGAAGTCAGTGAGGACGGCTCATTTGTGGTCACTAAACCACAAGGTACAGGTGGTCTAGTTTCTACCGCCACAGTTGCAGAACAAATCGTATATGAAATTGGCAATCCACAAGCCTATTTATTACCAGATGTGATTGCTGATTTTAGTCAGGTGCGGCTAGAACAAGTCGGTGAGCATCGAGTGCATGTGACTGGTGCAACAGGGCAAGCACCTACAGCACAATATAAAGTGAGTGCAACTTATCCTGATGGCTATCGGGTTTTAGTCAGTTTTCTAATCGCAGGGCGTGAAGCACCACAAAAAGCGCAAGTCATTGCGGATGCCATTTTAACTAAATGTGAGCGTGTGCTGGCCATGCGTTCAGTACCTCCTTTTAGTGAAAATTCTGTTGAAATTTTAGGCATAGAAAGTACGTATGGAGCACATGCCCAAGCATTAAATAGCCGCGAAGTTGTAGTGAAAATAGCTGTAAAGCACATGTTTAAAGAAGCGTGTATGTTCTTTGCATCTGAAATTGCACAGGCTTCAACAGGAATGGCTCCAGCTTTGGCTGGTATTGTTGGCGGTCGGCCTAAAGCATCTCCAGTAATTAAACTATTTTCATTTTTAATTGATAAAAATCAGGTCAATGTCGAAGTCGATTTTGATGGGCAGCGCTATCCAGTTGAGGTTTCTCAAGGTTTTTCTAGAGAGCAAATTAATACATTAGAAGCTGGTGAAAGTTCAATTTATCAGGGAGATGAAATAGAAGTCCCTTTAATTGAAATTGCACATGCTCGTAGTGGTGATAAAGGCAATCATAGCAATATTGGGGTGATCGCCCGTAAAGCAGAATACTTACCTTGGGTTCGTGCAGCACTCACAGAGCAAGCTGTTACAAGCTATATGCAACATGTTTTGGATGCTGAGAAAGGAAGAGTGATTCGTTATGAGTTACCGGGTTTAAATGCGTTGAATTTTATGATGGAAAATGCCTTAGGGGGCGGTGGTGTGGCAAGCCTGCGTATTGACCCACAAGGCAAAGCATTTGCTCAACAATTATTGGATATGCCTGTAAAAGTTCCGGCAAATCTTTTAGAAAAATAAAATGAATGGATGAAATAAAGATGAGTTATCAATCAATTTTTAGACCTGATGCCTTTACCAATAAAGTCATTATTGTGACCGGTGGTGGTTCAGGAATTGGTCGCTGTACTGCACATGAGCTTGCCGCGTTAGGGGCTCAAGTCGTAATTACAGGACGCAAAATTGAAAAACTGGAAAAAGTAAGCCAAGAAATTACAGAAGATGGCGGACTCGTTCATTTTGTTGTGTGTGATAACCGAGAAGAAGAACAAGTGAAGAACATGATTGCTGAAGTGATTGAGAAGTTCGGCAAACTTGATGGTTTAGTTAATAACGCGGGCGGTCAGTTTCCTTCCGCATTAGAAAATATCTCTGCGAACGGCTTTGATGCAGTCGTGCGTAATAATCTGCATTCAACTTTCTATTTAATGCGTGAAGCTTATAACCAATGGATGGCAAAATATGGTGGCAGTATTGTCAACATGACTGCCGATATGTGGGGCGGCATGCCAGGAATGGGGCATTCAGGTGCTGCACGTTCGGGGGTTGATAACTTAACCAAAACAGCATCGGTCGAGTGGGGCAAATCTGGTGTTCGAGTGAATGCTGTAGCACCGGGTTGGATCGTTTCATCTGGAATGGACAATTATAGCGGTGATTTTGCCAAGGTGATTATTCCAAGTCTTGCTGGCAATGTGCCTTTAAAGCGTATGGGAACGGAGTCGGAAGTCTCATCAGCAATTTGCTATTTGTTATCTGATGCTGCGGCTTTTGTCTCCGGTGTGACCTTACGTATTGATGGTGCCGCATCGCAGGGAACCCGAATGTATCCGCTAAGCGATGTGACAAATAGCGAATCTTATAACGGTTTCCATCGTGCGTTTATCCCTGAAATTTTTAAAAAAGATAAGACTGAGGGAGAATGATAATGACCATTCTCCAATCCGAAATTGCTGTTGATAGCGAACAATATCAAAAAAATAAAGATGCTCTACTTGCTCAGTTGAGTGACATTCGTGCAATTCAGCAAAAAAGTATTGATAAATCTTACGCTGCCAAACCAAAGTTCGATAAAAAAGGCAAAATTTTGCCACATGAGCGTGTGCGATTATTATTAGATACCGATTCTCCTTTCATCGAACTTTGTGGTTTAGTTGGTTACAACATGCATGATGATAAAGATGGTTCGGAAGCTGGTGGCGGGGTGATTGCGGGCATTGGTTTTGTCAGTGGTGTGCGTTGCCTCGTCTCTGCAAGTAATAGTGCAATTAAGGGTGGCACCATGTCACCCATGGGTGTACAGAAAACCTTACGTTTACAAAAAATTGCCTTAGAACAAAAACTTCCGTTGATTACGCTAACCGAAAGTGGTGGCGCTAACTTAAATTATGCGGCAGAAGTATTTACCTACGGTGGTATGACCTTTGCCAATCAGGCACGTCTTTCAGCGGCAGGCATTCCGCAGCTTGCAGTTGTACATGGTAATGCAACTGCGGGTGGTGCTTATCAACCCGGTCTTTCGGATTATGTGATTGCGGTACGTAAACAAACCGAGATGTTACTTGCAGGTCCACCTTTACTTTTAGCTGCCACTGGCGAAGTGGCAACAGCTGAAGAGTTGGGCGGGGCAGAAATGCATGCGCAGGTTGCCGGAACCGCAGAATATTTGGCTGAAAATGATGCCGATGGGATTCGACTTGCACGTGAAATTTTTGAGCATTTGAACTGGAAAGAACAAATCAAACCAGTTGATGCGGTCTATAAAGAACCTCGTTACGATGCCGATGAATTATTAGGTGTTATCCCGAATGATCCTAAACAGCCATTTGATATGAAAGAGGTGGTTGCCCGAGTTGTTGATGACTCAGATTTTCTAGAATTTAAGCAGGAATATGATGATTTAACTGTTTGTGGCTGGGCAAAAATTGGCGGATTGCATATCGGTATTATCACCAATAATGGTCCGATTACTCCTCAAGGTGCGGCGAAAACAGCCCAGTTTATTCACCTGTGCGAACAGACGCAGCGCCCACTATTGTTTTTGCATAACACCACAGGTTTTATGGTGGGTACCGATGCAGAGCAAAACGGTATTATCAAACATGGTTCAAAATTAATTCAGGCTGTTGCCAATTGTACTGTGCCAAAAATTTCGATTGTGGTGGCTGGGTCATATGGGGCAGGAAACTACGCGATGTGTGGTCGAAGCTTATCACCCGATTTTATTTTTGCTTGGCCGAACTCGCATGTTGCCGTAATGGGTGCTGCTCAGGCTGGAAAAGTCTTACGTATTGTGGCCGAAGGTAAGCAAAAAGCATCTGGTCAGGAGCCTAATCCTCAAATGCTCGATTTTCTGGAGCAAAGTACAGCCATAAAATTGGAGCAGCAGTCTACCGCGCTTTTCAATACGGCTATGTTGCATGATGACGGCATTATTGACCCACGAGATACCCGAAAATTACTGATTTTCCTTTTACAAACCATTTATGAAGCACAGCAGCGGACATTGAATCCAAGCCGTTTTGGGGTGTCTCGCTTTTAAACAACTTTTACCGCAATTAAAAAAATTATCAGGAAGAATGTAATGAAATTTACTGCCGAACATGAAGCATTACGCCGTACAGCTCGTCAATTTGTTGAAAATGAGCTGAATCCGAATATTCCAGAATGGGAAGAGGTGGGGCGTTTCCCGATTCATGATGTATTTAAAAAGATGGGTGACCTTGGCTTATTAGGAATTTGTAAACCTGAAGAAAATGGTGGTTTAGCTTTAGATTATTCTTATAACCTTGTAGTTGCTGAAGAAATTGGACGTGCGACGTGTGGTGGAGTGCCTTTAGCCATTGGTGTTCAAACCGATATGGCAACACCAGCTCTCGCACGTTTTGGTCATAAAGAATTACGTGATGAGTTTTTAACACCAGCCATTGCTGGAGAATACGTGGCATCCATTGCAGTGTCCGAAGTCCATGCAGGTTCTGATGTGGCAGCCATTAAAACTACAGCCAAAAAAGACGGCGATGATTATGTCATCAATGGCAGCAAAATGTGGATTACTAACTCATTGCAAGCAGACTTCTTCTGTTTGTTAGCAAATACTTCTGACGATAAACCACACGTCAATAAATCGATGATTATTGTGCCGGCAAAAACTAAAGGCATCAGTTTTTCAGAACCGCTCAATAAATTAGGAATGCGTTCAACCACCACAGCACAAGTCTATTTAGATAATGTGCGTGTACCGCAACGTAATTTAGTCGGTGTCGAAGGCATGGGCTTTATGATGCAGATGATGCAATTTCAGGAAGAGCGTTTATGGGCATGTGCCAACTCTATTGGAGGGTTGGAAACGTTAATCCAAAAGACCATCGCCTATACTAAAGATCGTACTACTTTCGGTCAGCCACTCATTAATAATCAATATATCCATTTCCGCTTTGCTGAACTCATGACTGAAGTGGAAGCACTAAAAGCATTAACCTACCAAGCATGTGAGAAACACATTGCTGGTGAAGATGTCACGATGCTGGCTTCAATGGCAAAACTAAAATCAGGACGTTTAACCCGTGAAGTGGCAGATAGCTGTCTGCAATATTGGGGGGGCAATGGCTTTATGTGGGATAACCCAGCATCGCAGCTGTACCGTGATGGTCGCTTAGGGTCTATTGGTGGTGGAGCCGATGAGATTATGTTGGGGATTATTTGTAAGCTCATGGACATCTTGCCTAAAAAACAAAAATAAGGAGTAGGCAATGACACTTTCGGTTTCACTACAAACTTTAGCTATTGATGACAGCATTCAGTTAGAACAGGACGGTAGTATTTTATACCTCTGGTTAAATCGACCAGAGAGCCGTAATGCCATGAATTTGAATATGGTTAATGCTATTCAACAGGTCTTTACTGCTATTCGTGATGATCTTTCGATTCGTGCGGTCATCATCCGTGGTGAAGGCGGAACTTTCTGCGCAGGTGGTGACATTAAAGACATGGCAGCTTTGAGAGTTGAAGCGAGCAATGTTGGCAGCTTACAGCCTTATGCTGATTTTAACCGCCGTTTTGGTGCAATGCTTGAACAGATCGATGCTGCACCACAAACGGTTGTGGTGATTTTAGAAGGTGCGGTATTGGGTGGTGGTTTTGGTCTGGTATGTGTTTCCGATGTTGCCATTAGCCGTGACAATGCACAGTTTGGATTACCTGAAACTGGGCTAGGAATAATCCCTGCGCAGATTGCTCCTTTTGTAGTGAAGCGTATTGGGCTAACTCAGGCTAGACGACTTGCTTTGTTGGGGATGCGTTTTGAAGGACCTACGGCGCTCAGTGTCGGAGTAGTCCATCAGATTGCTCATAATGAATTAGAGCTAGAGCAAGAATTACAGGAAACTATTCAGCACATTAAACGTGCTGCACCACAAGCTTCACGTATGACCAAAGCACTATTACATCGAACACTCAATGAACCATTGAATCATTTGCTTGATGACGCAGCACAGCAGTTTGCTCAAGCGGTTGGTGGTGCTGAAGGGCAAGAGGGAACGATGGCTTTTATTCAAAAACGGTTGCCGAATTGGGCCGATGAGCAATAAAAGATAAGGATAAAAACAATGAAATTTTCAAAAGTACTAGTTGCCAATCGTGGTGAAATAGCAGTTCGGGTCATGCAAACTGCTAAGGCAATGGGCTATCAAACGGTGGCAGTTTATTCTGATGCGGACTGTAACGCTCGCCATGTACAAGAAGCTGATGAGGCAGTTTATATAGGAGCTTCTAAAGTATCTGAATCTTATCTTTCCATTGCTAAAATTATAGAAGCCTGCAAAAAAACAGGTGCTGATGCTGTGCACCCAGGTTATGGCTTTTTGTCAGAAAATACCGATTTTGCCCAAGCCTGTATCGATAACCAGATTACTTTTATCGGTCCGACAGCTTCTGCAATTGAGTTGATGGGAAGTAAGCGACTTTCAAAAATTGCCATGATTGAAGCAGGTGTACCTTGTGTGCTGGGCTACGAGGGAGATCGTCAAGACCTTGAATATTTGGCTACACAAGCAGAGCAGATTGGTTTTCCAATAATGGTGAAAGCTTCTGCGGGTGGTGGTGGCCGTGGTATGCGTTTGGTACAGCAGTCCTCCGAGCTTGTAGAGGCTTTACTAACTGCACGTTCAGAAGCTGAAAATGCATTTGGTTCAGGTGAGCTTATTTTAGAAAAAGCAGTGATTGCGCCGCGCCACGTTGAAATTCAGGTTTTTGGCGATACGCATGGCAATTATGTGTATTTGTTCGAGCGTGATTGTTCGATTCAACGCCGTCACCAAAAGGTTGTAGAAGAAGCACCGTGTCCGGTCATGACTCCTGAACTACGTCAGCAAATGGGCGAAGCGGCTGTGGCGGCTGCCAAAGCATGTGCTTACGTAGGCGCGGGAACTGTTGAGTTTTTGCTTGATGCATCGGGTGAATTCTATTTTCTAGAAATGAATACTCGCTTGCAGGTTGAGCATCCGGTTACTGAACTTATTACAGGATTAGATTTGGTTGAATGGCAATTGCGTGTCGCCAATGGTGAGCAGTTGCCATTGCAACAACATGAGTTAACTTTAAATGGACATGCAATTGAAGTCCGTTTGTATGCCGAAGATCCACGTCAAAATTTCTTGCCACAAACTGGTCAAGTTCTACGTTGGAAGCCCACAATTTTGCCAAATGTACGAATTGACCATGGCATGTTGGCAACAGATGAAGTTAGCCCTTTCTATGACCCGATGGTGGCAAAAGTGATTGCATACGGTAAAACCCGTGAAGATGCTATTCGTTTACTTGCTCGTGCTGTAGATGATTGTGTTTTGCTTGGTGTAAACAGCAATAAACAGTTCTTGGTTAATTTACTACGTCATCCAGTCATTGTCGCTGGTGATACCAATACGGCATTTATCCAACAGCATTTTCAAGATGATAGCAGCTTACATCATCAGGTTTTATCTTTAGAAATATTGGCTATTGCAGCAGCATTATTTAGCCAAAGTAAAGGGATTGTGGCATGGCAAACTGGGCTTGGTGTTCCATTACCTCTAAAACTTAAATATGATGATCAGCAAATCCAATTGCAGCTATCTTCTGAGAATAACCAGATTACTGTGCAGCTTTGTGACCAAACCATTTGTATTGAAGTCATTGAGAAAACAGCTGAGCAAATGATTTATGTAGTTGAGGGTGTACGCCGCCGTGTTCAATATGTATTAGATGGCGATCAGCTTTATTTAGATCGAGACAATGGCAATGTTACGATTCGCAATGTGAATTACGCTGCTCCAGAAACGGCTGATGTGGCTGGTGATGGTAAAATCCGTGCACCAATGGACGGTGCTGTGGTCAATATCTTGGTCAATAAAGGCGATCAAGTCGTGAAAGGGCAAACCTTGCTGATACTTGAAGCTATGAAAATCCAGCAACAGATTAGATCTGATGTGGATGGGGTAGTCGAAGATATTTTAGGTCAACAAGGGCAACAAGTTAAAAAACGGCAAATGTTATTTAGTATTCTGGTCTAATAAAAAAGCCACCTGTTATGGGTGGCTTTTAGTTGATTGCATAAACAAATTTTTAAGCAATGAATTGTGTATAAGCACAGTACAAATAGCCCAAAATTGCTAAAGCAACCACAGGGGCAATAATCTTTGACCATGTCGGTACAGAAATCTCAGCAGCTTGTTCTTCAATATGCAAGTCATCATGATGAGGTTGGGCTTGGTGAACCATTTGGTTGAACTCCTTCATTGTTGTATCCAATGATAGCTCTTCTTGTTCCACAGGTTTAGAACCAAGTAATTCTGTTAGATGGTTTGTTGACCAAACCCAATCTTCTGCCTGACCTGATAAATGTTCTACTTGACCTAAAATTAATTCTTTTAAGCCATTATGCCCAAAACCACCTGTTTCATCGAGCTGGTTAAGTTCTGCTAACTGCAAGGTTAAAATTTCAGAAATACTCTGTTCTAGTTCTGCATTTTTTAAAGCTGATTGATTATGCTTAGAAGTAGTTAAATGGCGAGCAACTTCCTGAATATAAAGTGGATCTGCCGCTTTAATTTCATGGTAAATTTTATTATCGTTCTGACGCCATAAACTAATCAGTTTTCCAAGCGTAAGAATATTCACTTCATCAATCAGCTTATTTTTTTCATTAACTGGATATTGATTTAAAAGCTGAGGCTTTTGAATTTTTATCTGCTCAGCAAAGTATTGGACTAAATCAAATGCCATGCTTTCTTCCTCTAAATTTAATCTAAAATTCTTAGTGATGGTTTTTTCTTGGTCGATGTTGATTCAGTTGTTTCTTCTACTTCTGACTCTACTGTATTTTCTACAGGTGCTACATTGGCATATTCTTCAGGATCAAAGAACAAACCTTGTCCATTTTCACGCGCATAAATACCTAAAACAGCTTGAATAGGGACATAGATATTTTTAGACGCGCCTCCAAAACGGGCAGAAAAAGTAACAGCTTCATTTGTAATAAGGAGTTGATGAACCGCATGAGGCACTATATTTAAAACAATTTGCCCATCTTTAACAAATTGCTGTGGCACATCGGTATGTGGCTGTGTCGCATCAACTAATAGATATGGAGTAAGCTGGTTATCACAAATCCATTCATAGATTGCACGAGCAAGATAAGGACGTGTAGGGGTTAAATCAATAGTTTGCTCAGACATATCATACTATTCCATATTTAATTGTTCATTGTAACGGTTTTTCTCTTGGGGCGTCATTGATTTAGCAAAAGAAGGTCGTTCAAAGATACGTTTACAATACAAAAGAATAGGTCGGCATTGCTGTTTTGGCAACTCGATTCCCATGCTATTAAGCCTGACGAAAATAGGGGCAAGCATACAATCTAAGATTGTAAAATTTTCAGACATAAAATAAGGAAAATGCTGAAATAAAGGAGTAAGTGAAATTAATGTTTCACGTAATTCTTTTTGAGCTTTTTGCTTTTGTTCGATATTTAAAGAATCTTCATGTTTTAACATGTGATCTGCTAGCTTAAACCAGTCGTTTTCGAGTCTCCATATATATTGACGTTGCTCTGCACGTAACATTGGAGCATCTGCGTAAAGTTTTCCTTGTCGATAACGGTCATCTAAATATTCAGCAATAATTGGCGCTGAAAATAATTTAAGATTTTGCTCGACCAACATAGGCAATTGGTTATAAGGATTTAAGCTCGCTAAATCTTCGTCTTCATGGTCAGTTACGATCAATTGATATTTGATTTGCTTTTCTGCTAATAAAAAACGAATCCAATGAGAACGGAAATCATCAGCATGACTGTAAAGGGTAATCCCCTGAATAGAGGTATTTTCGACCGACATATCACAAGACGACGTGGTTGAGTGAATCGATTAGGATACTAAAAATGCTGTAGGAAATCACGATTCTAAAGAGATACTTTGTTTATATTTATAAGTTTGCGTTTTATTGTTCTATTTTCATAATAAAAAAGCCTTGGGAAAATCCAAGGCTTTTTGTCCAACTCGGTAAACGAATTAACGTTTAGAGAATTGAGGACGCTTACGAGCTTTACGTAAACCAAGTTTCTTACGTTCAACTTCACGAGCATCACGAGTAACGAAACCAGCTTGACGAAGAACAGGTTTTAAAGTTTCGTCAGCAGCGATAAGCGCACGAGTAATACCGTGACGGATCGCGCCAGCTTGACCACCAATACCACCACCTTTAACAGTGATGTAAAGGTCAAACTTTTCAGTAACTTCTAAAAGTTCTAAAGGTTGACGAACAACCATACGAGCAGTTTCACGACCGAAATATTGCTCTAAAGTACGGTTGTTAATAACGAGTTTGCCTGTACCAGCTGACAAGAAAACACGTGCAGTTGCGGTCTTACGGCGACCTGTACCATAATTAGTAGCCATGTGCTGTATCCCTTAGATGTCCAAAACTTGTGGCTGTTGAGCAGCATGCGGATGCTCAGTACCAGCGTACACTTTCATTTTTTTGATCATTGCATAACCAAGAGGACCTTTTGGTAACATGCCTTTAACTGCTTTTTCAAGAACAGCTTCAGGCTTGTGAGCAATTAACTTCTCGAAGTTAGTCTCACGGATACCACCAGGGAAACCAGTATGGCGATAATATTTCTTATCAAGTGCTTTTTTACCAGTCACTTGAACTTGTTCAGCATTAATCACAACGATGTAATCGCCAGTGTCAACGTGAGGAGTATAAGAAGTCTTGTGCTTACCGCGTAAACGACGAGCGATTTCAGTCGCAAGGCGACCTAAAGTTTTGCCAGAAGCATCAACAACATACCAGTCATGTTGAACTTCAGCTGGCTTAGCGCTGAGAGTTTTCATTAAACCACTACCTATTATAGTTGGTTTGGACTATGGAATCTGTCCAAACAAAAGGAGCGAGCATTCTAAACGAGTTTGTTCAAAGTCACAAGAAAAATCCAGTTTAAGCCATATAATTTAATCCATAAACTGATGAATGCGGGATATGTTAAAATCAAACAAATTTTCGTTATGTGTCTGGGGTGATTGTGCTGCCTTTATATGTCACTTCTGGTGAGCCGGCTGGTATTGGTCCAGATATTTGCTTGAGCTTAGCTAAGCGAGTTGATGAACGCCCACTTGTTATTTTGGGTGACCGAAATTTATTAGAACAACGTGCCCGAAAACTTGGGATAGATATTCAATTTCTAGAATATACGGGACAAGCTGAATCGTCGTCTTCAGGTGAACTTTATATAGAGCATATACCTTTAGAAACGGTGGTTGTTGATGGGCAATTAAACTCAGCTAATGCGGCTTATGTATTAGAACAATTACGCCGTTCAGCTGATTATGCAATGTCTGGTAAAAGTGTGGGTGTAGCCACTGCTCCTGTGCAAAAGTCGGTCATTAATGATGCAGGTATTTTGTTTAGTGGCCACACTGAATATTATCAAGAATTTGCAGGGGTAGAGCGCGTCGTCATGATGCTTGCAACCAAAACTTTGCGTGTTGCCTTAGCGACTACACATTTGCCCTTAAGAGATGTTGCCGATGCAATTACTAAAGAGCGTTTGCATCAGGTCATTGATATTTTAATACATGATTTAAAAACTAAATTTAAAATTACAGATCCGCGCATATTAGTGTGTGGCTTAAATCCTCATGCGGGTGAAGATGGCTATTTGGGACGCGAAGAGATTGAGACCATTAATCCGGTGCTCGAAACTTATCGGGCGCAAGGAATTAAAATGAGTCTAAGCTTGCCTGCTGATACCTTATTTACCCCTGAGCATCTTAAAAATGCTGACGCTGTACTTGCCATGTACCATGATCAAGGTCTACCTGTGTTAAAATCACAAGGGTTTGGTGAGGCCATCAATATTACATTGGGTTTGCCGTTCATCCGAACTTCGGTCGATCATGGCACGGCATTGTCTTTGGCCGGGACCGGTTTGGCAAAAAGCTCAAGTTTAAATGTCGCTGTCGATTTAGCTTTATCTTTGGCAGCGAGCTAAATTTTTCATGTTGGAAATGTTCTATGTATCAAATTAATGCCCTAAACCCGAAAGATGAAGGGCATAAAGCTCGTAAACGTTTTGGTCAAAACTTCTTACATGATCAGCGAGTCATTGCCAAAATCGTGCGCTCGGTGAATCCGCGTGCAGGTGAAAATGTTGTCGAAATTGGACCTGGTTTGGCCGCATTAACATCTCCGTTAATTGGAGAGTGTGATGCATTAACAGTTGTTGAGCTAGATCGTGATTTAGCGGCAGGCTTACCAGAACGCGTTCCACATCCTGAACGTTTAACAATTATAGAAGCTGATGCATTAAAATATGATTTTAACGAGCTGGTAAAAGATGGTCGACCATTACGTGTGGTTGGTAATTTACCTTATAACATTTCAACTCCATTACTTTTTCATCTCTTGGAATTTGGCAGTAAAGTTAAAGACATGCACTTTATGCTCCAAAAAGAGGTGGTTGATCGTATTACTGCCGAACCAAACACAAAAGAATATGGTCGCTTGTCGGTAATGATTCAGTATTATTGCCAACCTACCTTTTTATTTGAAGTGCCAGCTGGTGCATTTAACCCGCCACCTAAAGTAACGAGTGCTGTTTTCCGCCTTGTTCCATATGAACAAAAACCAATTATTGCAAAAGATGAAAAAGCTTTAGCTCGTTTAGTTGGTCATGTATTTACCCAACGTCGTAAAACACTAAGAAATAGCCTTAAAGGTATGATCGCTGAAGATGGCTTTGAAAAAGCAGGCGTTGATCCGATGGCTCGTCCAGAAACTTTAACACTGACTCAATTTGTTGCTTTAGCCGATCAAATGGTGACATAAATGACTAAACGTTTTAATTATGTGATTGGCGATGTGCAAGGGTGTTTCGAAGCTCTGAAAGCCTTACTTAAAGAAATACGTTTTGATCCCGACCAAGATTTTTTATGGTTTGCGGGTGATTTGGTCGCTCGTGGCGAAAACTCAGTGGGTGCCTTACGTTTTGTTAAAAAACTTGCTGATCGTGGCGCTGCTGCAACGGTTCTTGGAAATCATGATCTGACTTTAATTGCTGGCGCGCGTGGTTTAAAAGAGATTAAAGAAAAAGATCGCACGCAGGATGTTATTGATGCAATTGATGGCGATGAGTTAATTGACTGGTTGCGTAAACAGCCATTATGTTTATTCCCAAACGAGCACACAATTCTTACTCATGCAGGCATACCTTGTATTTGGGATGCACAAAAAACTGCTACTTTGGCAAAAGAAGTTGAAGCGGTACTCGCAAATGAAGATTTAACTGTATTGGATGCTTTTTTAGCAGAAATGTATGGTTCAAAACCAGATTTGTGGGAAGACAACTTAACTGGTTCTGCGCGGTTACGTTGTATTACCAATTATTTGACCCGCATGCGTTTAACCAACGCAGAAGGGGCTTTAGAGTTCAGTTTTAAAGATGCTCTGGATGCGCCAATGCCAGAAGGCTATTTACCTTGGTTCGAATTTCCAAGTAAAGCTGCTCAGACTCATCAGATTATTTTTGGTCATTGGGCTGCGCTAGAAGGTAGAAGCATTAATGAGCAAATCCAGAATATTGATGGCGGCTGTGTTTGGGGCCGAAAATTAATGGCTTATCGCCTTGAAGATAAAGAAATCTTTGCTGTCGAAAATCCTGTGCAAGTATAGGGAAAGCAATGCTTTTCACGAGCGCAAGATGAGGGTTGTACCTAAGTTAAAATAAAAAAGCCGCATAAGCGGCTTTTTTTATTTTTAAATTTTATTCTAAGCGTAACCAAATTTGGTTTCGGCCTAATGCTGAAACGCCAAGATATCCACGCATATGAAGACGTTTACCAGTTGCGCTAAGTTTTGCTTTAAGCCCATAAACTTTGCCCGTATTCGGATCTAAAATTTTCCCACCTGTATAATTAAGCTCATCTGTCTTTTTTAAGCCAGTTGCAATATCCAAACCTAAAATAGGTTTATTGGTATATGGCGCAGGGCAGTTATCACAAATTTCTTTAGGCGTATAACCTGGACGTGGTGTAACTTTGATAATCTTTCCAGCATATGTCCCATTTGCTTCTTTTCGTATTTCTACCTGTGCTTTGGGCGCACCAGTCTTATCATCAATCGTTTGCCAAAGACCTGTAATGTCTGCTGCAAATGTGGCAGTATTAATCCCCAGTAAGAGCAAAGCTCCAATAAAAATTTTCCCCATCATTAAAAATCCTTTTAACATTGAAAGGTCATCTTATTTCGAATTTATATACCGTTCAATGTTTATTTAATAGGCTTGTTAATTATGGTGTTCCGAGTGACAACATTAATGTAGGTAGCCAAATTGCAGTAAATACGCCGTTCAAAGCCATACCAAATGCAGCGTAGCGGCCCGCAACTGATCCGCGCTGCCAAGCTTGAGCTGTTCCTATGGCATGAGCAGCTAAACCTAAGGCTAAACCGGAAGCACGCTCATCATGAATATGCTTAAGTAAAAATGGTGAAAATGCTGCCCCAATAACCCCGGATAAAATAACAATAAGGGTCACCAGTGTTTCAGGAGCATGCAATAACGTTGCGATATTTAGGGCAATTGGGGTAGTTACTGCACGTGTTGCAAATGCAAGAATGGTAGATTCCGACATATGCAACAAATAAGCGAGGCCCATAGGCAAAGCAACCGCGCTTATACTTGCAAAAAGTAAAATACCAATCACTGATTTAATTGGAAGGTCATCGTAACGCATTGCAGCTAAAGGAATGGCTAAGGCTACAGTCACATACCCCAATAAATGGCTAAATAACTCATTTACATAAAGACGATATTGTTCATAAGGGACTTGTAAAACTGAAAGTAACCCAATCACAATGAACATGCCGAAAACTAAAAGTGGAACTTGTGGAAAACGTCGGTTCAAAGGTTTTGCACACAGATAACCAATTAATGTGATTAAAAAACCATAGAAAATCGTAAACATTTTATTCTCCTTATAACCAACGTTTTGCCATTTTTGCATAGACCCACAAAGGTATAAGGGTGCTGACCACTAAAACAAAAAGGAACAGTGGAATTTCTTTACCCATATGCACCAACATAATTAAGGAGCCAGCACAAACGGGTAAAAAAGCAAATCCACTTTCTTTCATAATTTTATTATTGGTATCGACTATCCGAAGAGGGATTTTTTTGAACTTTCTCCAGAGAATCAAAATAGTGAGTAAGCTGATTAAGCCGACCAGATTACCTAATTCTGGATGACCAAAAGCACGCATGACGATGACAGAGCCTTCACGAAAACCAATAATGAGTAGTAAAGTTACTACCCATGCTGTCCAGTCTATACTTCTGATCTTATCCATATTTTTTTTCTCTAAAAGTTTACTTATCAAGTTTTAACTGATCTGACCCTTGATTTCAAACTCTTCCAAGGGACGGCTAAATTGACTAGCATGTTCTCCCAAGATTTCTTCCAAAGGTAGTTTTGCTTGGCGAATAAGCTTTTCTAGCTTATGTGGTGCAATCTTCACATCAATATGTAATAAGCCTGCATCATCATAATGTTCAGACTCAATCACATTTAAGGCATAAAGTTGGGTGCGAAATTTGCCATAAGCCGGTTTAAGAGTCAGTGAGAAATGTTGAATTTGGCCCATTAAACATTCTTGTACTGCTTGTTGCAGTAATTCTAGACCAAGGCCAGCATGAGCTGAAACATAAACTCGATCTGGGACATGTGGCTCGGCATAAATAATTTTGGCCTCTTCACCACTCAGGTCAATTTTGTTGTACACCCGAAGTACTGGAGCATCTGCACCAATTTCTTTTAATACACCTTCAACTGCTTCAATTTGATCAAGCATGTCATGGCTATTACTATCAATTACATGCAATAAAAGTGTGGCTTCTAGCGTTTCTTCAAGTGTTGCCTTGAATGATTCAACCAAATCATGCTGTAAGTTTCGTACAAAACCTACTGTATCTGCTAACACAACAGTACCGATCCCATCCCATTCTAAACGGCGTAATGTTGGATCGAGTGTTGCAAACAGTTGATCTGCTGCATAGACATCACTTTTCGCTAAAATATTAAATAGAGTTGATTTTCCAGCATTGGTATAACCAACGAGTGAAACAGTTGGAATAGCTGCCTTTTGTCTTGCAGCACGCCCTTGTATACGGGTTTGATGTACTTTTTCTAATTTATCTTTTAATTGGGCAATACGAACACGAATGAGGCGACGATCTGTTTCCAGTTGTGTTTCACCAGGACCACGTAAGCCAATACCACCTTTTTGCTGTTCAAAGTCGGCCGACCAACCGCGAATAAGACGCGTAGATAAATGCTTAAGCTGCGCAAGTTCGACTTGTAATTTACCTTCATGCGTACGAGCACGCAGCGCAAAAATATCTAAAATTAAACCAGTACGGTCAATAACTCGGCATTTTAATATTCTTTCTAAATTTCGTTCTTGAGCGGGTGATAAAGCATGGTCAAAAATCACCAGACTTGCTTCTAACTCCTGAACTCGCTCGGCAATTTCTTCGACTTTTCCTGATCCAATAAAAAATTTAGGATTGGGCTTATTTCGCTGAACCTTAATATGTTCAAGGATATCTGCACCAGCAGACTGTGCAAGTAGAGCAAACTCTTCGGCATCCAGATCATCTAATAATTGTACAGAAACACTCACTAAAATTGTGCGTTCACCGCCTTGATGCCGATCAACATATTCCACGTGGCTATAAATCCTGAAAATGGGAAAACTTTATTCTAGATGAAACTTAAGCAAAAGGGGAAAGCGTTTGTTCTTATCCTTTAGATTAGTTAAATGTAATTAGAGATGTTTGAATTTATTTTATTTCCCGTTCTCTATCATCAATGCAAGTTTATTCTGAAACGTATAGAATGCTCGAGATGGGTATAACAATGATTGATCGTTAGTGAAATTTTATGGCTCAAACGCAAAGTATAGTTAATTCAACGTTAAAGAAATTATCAAAAATAGGTTTATACGGAAAAAAAGTCACTTCTGCCACGGCTGCAATTAGTGAAGGTTTTTATTTAGTTTATCGATATGGCCTTTATAAAGATCCTAATAATCCGGTCAATACACGCTATGTTCAATATTTTTGCCGCCGTTTATGTCAGGTTTTTAACTTAGATGTAGAAGTACACGGAACAATTCCTAGAGAACCTGCCCTATGGGTAAGTAATCATATTTCTTGGCTAGATGTTGCTGTTTTAGGTTCAGGGGCTCGTGTTTTCTTCCTTGCTAAAGCCGAAATTGAGAATTGGCCCATTTTAGGAAATCTGGCTAAAGGTGGTGGAACTTTATTTATTAAGCGTGGGTCTGGGGATTCGGTTAGAATCCGTGAGCAAATTACTGAATTTTTAAAACAAAATATTCCTGTACTATTTTTCCCTGAAGCGACTACTACAGATGGGCATTCTGTTAAGAAAGTACATGGTCGTTTACTCGGGGCTGCTATTGAGGCTCAACGCCCAGTACAGGTATGTTTAATTTGTTATGTAAATCGTCATGGGCAATTAGATACAGTTGCTCCTTTCATTGGCGAGATGACATTTGCTGAACATATTCAACGTGTACTTGAAATGCCGAAAGTAACGGCTCATTTGCTAACGTTACCGCCAATTCCTGTAGAAGGACACGACGTGAAGAGTTTAACGCGCGAAGTTCAAGAAAAAATGGTAGAAGGATTGGCTCAACTACATCAGAAAGTACTTAAGCCAAAAAGTTAATTACATAAATCCTTCAAGTGGCAGCCATGAAAGAAATTTCATGCCTGCTTTTTGCCACCATTTCATCTCTGGTTCTTGTTTGTAAATTAAAGGACCGTTTGGAGTTTCTTGCTGCCAATAAATATGATTATTAGGATCTAGCTTTAGCTTATAAGCAAATTTGTTTAAATTTTCATCCATCGTGTGGTGAATTGTCTTAGCCAACGACGGGCTATCTAAAATTACGCCAATTTCAGTATTCAAATAAGCTGAGCGTGGATCAAAATTAAATGAACCAATAAAAACCTGCTCATCTAATGCCATAAGTTTAGTATGCAAACTTGAGCGACTTAATCCTTTCATGTTCACTTTCGCTTTAGTTGCAAGCTCATCTGTATTTTTATTTAAATCTCTTTTATCGGGTGTCGGTAAAAACTCATAAAGTTGTACGCCGTTTTTAAGAAGTTCTTTACGGTATTTCCCATAAAAGGCATGAACAACGGCAACGTCATTCGCTTTAAACGAGTTAGTTAAAACTCGCACTTCAACACCTTCTTTAGCAAGAGTACTTAAAATCTTGGCGCCTTGCTTCTCTGGAATAAAATAAGCTGAAATTAAGTCAACGTTACTTTCTGGTTTTTCTAAATGGTTAATTAACTGGAAATTTAGGTGTTCTTCTTTTTTAGCCTTTGACTTGATTTTATCAGGCGAGTCTTTTACAACTTCTGCTTTGACCCAGTCGAATTGAATATTACGATTTAACCATTCATCAAATGCATGTGATTTTGCGGTTAAGTTTAGAAAGTTTTGAACTGTCGCCTGTTGGTAGTGAGCTTCGAGTTGCTCTTTTAATCCTTCATAACGTAGACGATGTTGCTCTGGACTTACAATACTTTGAACTGAATATGCATATTCATGATTCCAGTAATCATCAAATGAATTCACAATGTCATCAACAGCAGCACCAACTAACATCACATCGACATCAGAGAATTGATAACTATCACTTACGTTGTAATATTGATTTGTCATGTTACGTCCGCCAATAAGAGCAACTTCATTGTCGGCAATAAAACTTTTATTATGCATACGACGATTGATACGTTTTAAATCAAGCACCATATCCATCGCGCGATATTTACGAAAACGGTAGGGGTTAAAAAGCTTAACTTCAATATTTTTATGCTGAGAAAGGGCGAGCAGAATCCCTTCTATTTTTTTTGCATTATTGTCATCAATAAGAAGTCGAACTTTTACCCCACGATCAGCTGCCCGAATAATCGCGTGCAAGGCTAAAGCACCAACTTTGTCGTTGTCCCAAATGTAATATTGTAAATCTAACGTCTTTTCAGCTTTATCAATTAATCTTAGGCGGGCTGCTAGAGCCTCCAACGGATCATTTAAGACATGATAACCCGTTAGCTTGGGATTCTGCTGACGTAAGGGAGTAATCAGTTTGGCAAGTGAGGTCTGAGAAGTATCAATATCTTTTGCATATTGTACTGGCTCAACACTATGTTTTGGCAGAGTACTACATCCTGTCAAACCCACAGCAAAACTAGAACATAGGACTAAAGAAGCTTTTATCAAAAAGCCTTTAGCTTGTTGATTCGTTTGAAGCTGTTTGGATCGAAAGGATTGTGCCATAATCAGTACATACGATAACGTGAGCTAGAGTATAGTTCGTGCATATTGAAAGATAAATATTGAATTTGATTACTAGCAATCAATATAAGATAAGTCGAGAATCGTAATGTGGAACCCAAATTCAATCATCTTTTGTTTTTACTTTATTTTTTCAATACTTGCTTTATGGGGAATTTCTGAAGCTTGGATTCATCAATCTCGAACCGAGACGATTCATCCATTTAAAGCTTTTGTCCATTTACTCGCATTTTATCTCTCTTATCTACTTATTCCTCTCTGGTTTTTTAATTTATATGCTGCTTGGATTGGTTACTATTCAATTCACCAAGGTATTTTTATCTTTTTCTTAAGTGGTGTTTTAATTTACGCCCGATTTATTGAACCTCATCTGGTGCGTGTCGATACTCATCAATATCGGTTAAATCCAGATCGTAGTTTTAATAAACCGGTAAAGGTAGCCTTAATTGCAGATTTACATATCGGTTTATTTTCAGGGCATGAGCGCCAACTCAAAACGATAGTTAGAAAATTAAATGAGCAGCAACCTGATTTAGTGGTTGTGGCAGGTGATTGGACATATGAACCAGAAGACAGATTAATTCAAGAATTGAGTGTTTTAAAAGAAATTCAGGCGCCTGTTTACTCTGTTCCTGGAAACCATGATGAGCAATATCCAGGACCACCTATTCAACAATTGTTAAAAGATGCCTTGTTTTATAATGAGGTTGTCGATATTGAAGGCAAAATAGTTGATTTTGAAGAATTCCGTCTGATTGGCATTGGCGATCTCTGGGCCGGAAAAACCGATATGCGTTCCATGCCCGATTTACCCCAAGATAAACCTTGGTTAATCCTTTCTCATAATCCTGATACAGTAGATATGGTGCCTAAATTGCCAAATCGTCCATTAATGCTATCTGGGCATACGCATGGTGGGCAGGTGGAGCTTCCATGGCTAACTAACTATATTATGAAAAAAGTATCAATTTTAGGGCATAAAAGAGGGCTTTATTCCCACGAACATGCCGATGTCTTTGTTACAGTTGGCACAGGAATGGTCGGAATCCCTTTACGTTTTAGAGTGCCGCCAACCATTGATATTATTGAGTTAGTTTAAAATAAAAAAGCCAATCACAAAGGATTGGCTTTTTTATAAATTGAAAATTATGGAATAACCACAATAGCAACACGTCGATTAATCGCACGATTTTCATTGGTTGTATTTGGGACATAAGGCTGAGTTGAACCACGACCAATCACGTAGATACTTTCTTTTTTAAATCCGCGCGCTAAGAAAAGATTTGCCACACTTTGTGCGCGCTCTTCAGATAGCTTTTGATTATAAGTTGCATCGCCAACATCATCAGTGTGCCCAACAATTTTCAATTTATTTAAATCATATTTATTCAATTGATTTGCTAGACGCGCTAACTCAGCTTCATGGCTCTGTTTTAACTCTGCATTATTAAAGTCAAATAACAAACGTTCTGGTAAACCCAGAGTCCATCCTTCATCAGTAAGAACAAAACCTTCTTTCTTAAGCAATTTTACCTGACGATATTTTAATGGACCAAAACTCAGGCACCCTGCAAGAGTAATGCATAGCAATGCAATAAAGGAGAGTTTTAAAGATCTTGTATTCATAGATTAGCCTAAATTTAATTTTCAGGTTTATAGATAAACCAGTGTTCATCCGAATTTTTAGCCTTATACATTGCTTGATCTGCTTGCATAATGAAATCTTCGGGGCTAGATGCAAATTGTGATAAAGCAATACCTACACTAAAACTGAAATAAATGGTTTGTCCATTCAGCTGCAAAGGTTCTTTACAGCTTTCGAGTAAATTTTCAGCAATAGATATTAAATGATCAGCATGGCTAATGGAATGCAAAATGACAGCAAACTCATCACCACCTAAACGTGCAATAAAATCTTGATGGCGTAAACGGGTTTGCAAGCGGTTGGCCATTTCTTTTAAAACTTCATCTCCAGCCAAATGTCCAAACTGGTCATTAATCGCTTTGAAGTTATTGTTATCTAGAAACAGTAAAGCAGACTTGTTATCAAATCCCTTATCTTCAAACATATCTAATAGAACTTGATAAAAATAATGTCTATTCGGTAATAATGTAAGCTGATCGTGATGAGCCTGAAATGATAATTTACGATTTTCTTTTTGTAATTGATTGTCCCATATCTGAATTTCTTCAAGTAACTCATTAAAAACAGTATTTAAATCTTGAAATTCTTTAATTCGGTTATAAGGAAACCGAAGATTATAAGCTTTTTGTTCACTTACAATTTGAGCAATATTGGTAAGTGGATAAATCGCCTGCATAATTTGGCGATAAGTTAAGTTTACTGACCACCACAAAGCGCAAACAATAAACAACATTGCAATTGCAAGTCCTACGATAATCATTTTGAGGAACTGCAATATTTTTTCTGAACTACCAAAAAGTGTTAATTCACCTACATTTTGTTCGTGATGATAAATTGTAAGATGAACGGGCTCATTTAAAAACCAATGATCAAACCAACCCTCCAAAATTGAGGTTTGACTTGATAATTTAAAACTTTGTGCAATTAAATGATGTTCTGAATCATAAATATGAATAGTACGAATTGAATGATCATTGGTGTATTCATTCAAAATTTGCTCTATCGTAATTTTATCATTAAATACAACTGCGGGCTGAATACGCTCTAGCAGAGTATGGCTGAGCAATTGCAAATTTTGTTTGGCGTAAGTTTCCATTGTAAAAACAGAAATCGATACAAACGTAAAAGAGCAGATAAAGAAAGTAATTGCAAAAATAGTAAATTGAGATTTTCTAAATAAAGCATGCAATGAAGTGGACTGATACAACTTTGATATCATGATCCTTACTCCGCATTCTTAGCCAAGAGCAATACTCTTGGATCAATATGAACTTTGGAGTGACTTAAAGCATCTAAGTTAACTTTAAAGGTAGTGTAATTATTTTGATTGTATAAACAAAAGATACTTCCTATTTCACATTCTGAATTATTAATGCTTAAAGAAAGTAAAGAACGATAAGGATAGTTCTGAATAAGGTTTTGTTGTTGCTGTGGAGAAGTAGTAGAAAAATAAACTGCCTGACAATGTGACCGAGCAAAATCTTTCGCGTTTACAGTTTGAACACGATAATTATAAGACATTTGCTGGATATAAGATTGAAAGGTAGATGTAATGGAGGGATTATCAATAACACAAAGAGTAGGAGTATTTACATTCTCCCACTTACTATAGCTTAGAATAGATAAAGTAAGCACATAGAAGTTATGTTTTGAATTGGCATAACAAGGCCCACTCGTAGCAAACACTACAAGTATGCAAACAAATACTTTCTTAGCGAACTGCCACATGGTGAGTTAATGCCAAACTATTGCACGAATAATCTATTCTACATGAAGTTGATAAACTAAAAAAAGTTTAATATCTCATCTAATGTTGACTGAGCTGCTTAAAAAAAAGGCATATATATCACTTTTTTCGTAAAATAGTAGAAAAAAACGGCACTCGATAGAAAAAGGCTGAAATACCCCTTGCAAAGGGTTTTTAATCCTCTATAATGCACATCCATCGGCGGTGATGCAGATAGAAACTTGTTGAAAAACAGTTACTTGGAATTGAGTAGATTGCTTTAAGTGATAGATTTGATGAGAAGTTGGTTTTGGAAATAAGTTTTAAAAATATCGAAATTACCTGTTGACTTTTAAGAGATTAAGAGTAATATAGCCGACCTAGCTTGCTGGTGACGAACCAGTAAGAAGATCATTAAGAGATTATGAAGAACAACTTGTGTGGATTTTTACTGATTGATTGATCGAAATATTATCATTGATTGATTGGTTTAAATTACTCGAAGTTTATTTGAGCGAAATTTAAGTCAGAAAATTGATGAGCCAGAATTGGCACCTTGTCTTTAATAAGGTGCAAAATGATTTTTAACTGAAGAGTTTGATCATGGCTCAGATTGAACGCTGGCGGCAGGCTTAACACATGCAAGTCGAGCGGAGTGATGGTGCTTGCACTATCACTTAGCGGCGGACGGGTGAGTAATGCTTAGGAATCTGCCTATTAGTGGGGGACAACATTTCGAAAGGAATGCTAATACCGCATACGTCCTACGGGAGAAAGCAGGGGATCTTCGGACCTTGCGCTAATAGATGAGCCTAAGTCGGATTAGCTAGTTGGTGGGGTAAAGGCCTACCAAGGCGACGATCTGTAGCGGGTCTGAGAGGATGATCCGCCACACTGGGACTGAGACACGGCCCAGACTCCTACGGGAGGCAGCAGTGGGGAATATTGGACAATGGGCGCAAGCCTGATCCAGCCATGCCGCGTGTGTGAAGAAGGCCTTATGGTTGTAAAGCACTTTAAGCGAGGAGGAGGCTACTGAAGTTAATACCTTCAGATAGTGGACGTTACTCGCAGAATAAGCACCGGCTAACTCTGTGCCAGCAGCCGCGGTAATACAGAGGGTGCAAGCGTTAATCGGATTTACTGGGCGTAAAGCGCGCGTAGGCGGCTAATTAAGTCAAATGTGAAATCCCCGAGCTTAACTTGGGAATTGCATTCGATACTGGTTAGCTAGAGTGTGGGAGAGGATGGTAGAATTCCAGGTGTAGCGGTGAAATGCGTAGAGATCTGGAGGAATACCGATGGCGAAGGCAGCCATCTGGCCTAACACTGACGCTGAGGTGCGAAAGCATGGGGAGCAAACAGGATTAGATACCCTGGTAGTCCATGCCGTAAACGATGTCTACTAGCCGTTGGGGCCTTTGAGGCTTTAGTGGCGCAGCTAACGCGATAAGTAGACCGCCTGGGGAGTACGGTCGCAAGACTAAAACTCAAATGAATTGACGGGGGCCCGCACAAGCGGTGGAGCATGTGGTTTAATTCGATGCAACGCGAAGAACCTTACCTGGCCTTGACATAGTAAGAACTTTCCAGAGATGGATTGGTGCCTTCGGGAACTTACATACAGGTGCTGCATGGCTGTCGTCAGCTCGTGTCGTGAGATGTTGGGTTAAGTCCCGCAACGAGCGCAACCCTTTTCCTTATTTGCCAGCGAGTAATGTCGGGAACTTTAAGGATACTGCCAGTGACAAACTGGAGGAAGGCGGGGACGACGTCAAGTCATCATGGCCCTTACGGCCAGGGCTACACACGTGCTACAATGGTCGGTACAAAGGGTTGCTACCTAGCGATAGGATGCTAATCTCAAAAAGCCGATCGTAGTCCGGATTGGAGTCTGCAACTCGACTCCATGAAGTCGGAATCGCTAGTAATCGCGGATCAGAATGCCGCGGTGAATACGTTCCCGGGCCTTGTACACACCGCCCGTCACACCATGGGAGTTTGTTGCACCAGAAGTAGGTAGTCTAACCGCAAGGAGGACGCTTACCACGGTGTGGCCGATGACTGGGGTGAAGTCGTAACAAGGTAGCCGTAGGGGAACCTGCGGCTGGATCACCTCCTTAACGAAAGATTGACGATTGGTAAGAATCCACAACAAGTTGTTCTTCATAGATGTATCTGAGGGTCTGTAGCTCAGTTGGTTAGAGCACACGCTTGATAAGCGTGGGGTCACAAGTTCAAGTCTTGTCAGACCCACCATGACTTTGACTGATTAAGGTTATAGACAGAAAGATACATAACTGATGATGTAAGCTGGGGACTTAGCTTAGTTGGTAGAGCGCCTGCTTTGCACGCAGGAGGTCAGGAGTTCGACTCTCCTAGTCTCCACCAGAACTTAAGAGAAGTTCGGATTACAGAAATTAGTAAATAAAGATTTAGATCTTGGTTTATTAACTTCTGTGATTTAAGTATCACGGTATTAAGCATGACCTGACGAAGGCATGTTTATTCATTAACAGATTGGCAAAATTGAGTCTGAAATAAATTGTTCACTCAATAATGAAAAGAGAAGAAGTAATTCTAATCTTGGAATTCATTGAGAACTAGCAAATTAACTGAATCAAGCGTTTTGGTATATGAATTAGATTGAAGCTGTACAGTGTTTAAATACACAGTACTTCAAACTGTAAGAGATTGATGAGGAATCATTGATCATGTCTTATTACTCCTTGTAGGTAATAACGACTGTTTGGGGTTGTATAGTCAAGTAATTAAGTGCATGTGGTGGATGCCTTGGCAGTCAGAGGCGATGAAAGACGTAATAGCCTGCGATAAGCTCCGGGGAGGCGGCAAATATCCTTTGATCCGGAGATTTCTGAATGGGGGAACCCACCTACTTTAAGGTAGGTATTGCAACATGAATACATAGTGTTGCAAGGCGAACGAGGGGAAGTGAAACATCTCAGTACCCTTAGGAAAAGAAATCAATTGAGATTCCCTTAGTAGCGGCGAGCGAACGGGGATCAGCCCATTAAGTTATGTGTGTTTTAGTGGAACGCTCTGGGAAGTGCGAACGTAGAGGGTGATATTCCCGTACACGAAAGGGCACACATAATGATGACGAGTAGGGCGAGGCACGTGAAACCTTGTCTGAATATGGGGGGACCATCCTCCAAGGCTAAATACTCCTGACTGACCGATAGTGAACCAGTACCGTGAGGGAAAGGCGAAAAGAACCCCTGTGAGGGGAGTGAAATAGATCCTGAAACCGCATGCATACAAGCAGTGGGAGCCGACTTGTTCGGTGACTGCGTACCTTTTGTATAATGGGTCAGCGACTTATATTCAGTAGCGAGGTTAACCGTATAGGGGAGCCGTAGAGAAATCGAGTCTTAATAGGGCGTTTAGTTGCTGGGTATAGACCCGAAACCAGGCGATCTATCCATGAGCAGGTTGAAGGTTGGGTAACACTAACTGGAGGACCGAACCCACTGTCGTTGAAAAGCCAGGGGATGACTTGTGGATAGGGGTGAAAGGCTAATCAAGCCTGGTGATAGCTGGTTCTCCCCGAAAGCTATTTAGGTAGCGCCTCGGACGAATACCATAGGGGGTAGAGCACTGTTTCGGCTAGGGGGTCATCCCGACTTACCAAACCGATGCAAACTCCGAATACCTATGAGTACTATCCGGGAGACAGACTGCGGGTGCTAACGTCCGTAGTCAAGAGGAAAACAATCCAGACCGCCAGCTAAGGCCCCAAAATCATAGTTAAGTGGGAAACGATGTGGGAAGGCATAGACAGCTAGGAGGTTGGCTTAGAAGCAGCCACCCTTTAAAGAAAGCGTAATAGCTCACTAGTCGAGTCGGCCTGCGCGGAAGATGTAACGGGGCTAAAACTATGTGCCGAAGCTGCGGATTTGACTTTTAAGTCAAGTGGTAGGGGAGCGTTCTGTAAGCCGATGAAGGTGTATTGAGAAGTATGCTGGAGGTATCAGAAGTGCGAATGCTGACGTGAGTAACGACAAAACGGGTGAAAAACCCGTTCGCCGAAAGACCAAGGGTTCCAGTCCAACGTTAATCGGGGCTGGGTGAGTCGACCCCTAAGGCGAGGCCGAAAGGCGTAGTCGATGGGAAATTGGTTAATATTCCAATACTTCTGTGTAATGCGATGAGAGGACGGAGAAGGTTAAGTCAGCCTGGCGTTGGTTGTCCAGGTGAAAGGAAGTAGGCATGCATCTTAGGCAAATCCGGGGTGCTCTATGCTGAGATCTGATAGCAAGCTGTACTTGTACAGCGAAGTGGCTGATACCATGCTTCCAGGAAAAGTCTCTAAGCTTCAGTTACACAGGAATCGTACCCTAAACCGACACAGGTGGTCAGGTCGAGTAGACCAAGGCGCTTGAGAGAACTCTGCTGAAGGAACTAGGCAAAATGGTACCGTAACTTCGGGAGAAGGTACGCTGTTGTTGGTGATGGAACTTGCTTCCTGAGCTGATGACAGCCACAGAAACCAGGCCGCTGCAACTGTTTATTAAAAACATAGCACTCTGCAAACACGAAAGTGGACGTATAGGGTGTGATGCCTGCCCGGTGCTGGAAGGTTAATTGATGGGGTTAGCGTAAGCGAAGCTCTTGATCGAAGCCCCAGTAAACGGCGGCCGTAACTATAACGGTCCTAAGGTAGCGAAATTCCTTGTCGGGTAAGTTCCGACCTGCACGAATGGCATAATGATGGCGGCGCTGTCTCCAGCAGAGGCTCAGTGAAATCGAAATCGCTGTGAAGATGCAGTGTACCCGCGGCTAGACGGAAAGACCCCGTGAACCTTTACTGCAGCTTGACATTGAACTTTGACCTTACTTGTGTAGGATAGGTGGGAGGCTTTGAAGTTGGAACGCTAGTTCCAATGGAGCCGTCCTTGAAATACCACCCTGGTAATGTTGAGGTTCTAACTCTGCCCCGTAATCCGGGGCGAGGACCATGTCTGGTGGGTAGTTTGACTGGGGCGGTCTCCTCCTAAAGAGTAACGGAGGAGTACGAAGGTGCGCTCAGCGTGGTCGGAAATCACGCGTAGAGTATAAAGGCAAAAGCGCGCTTAACTGCGAGACCCACAAGTCGAGCAGGTACGAAAGTAGGTCTTAGTGATCCGGTGGTTCTGTATGGAAGGGCCATCGCTCAACGGATAAAAGGTACTCTGGGGATAACAGGCTGATACCGCCCAAGAGTTCATATCGACGGCGGTGTTTGGCACCTCGATGTCGGCTCATCTCATCCTGGGGCTGAAGCAGGTCCCAAGGGTATGGCTGTTCGCCATTTAAAGAGGTACGCGAGCTGGGTTTAGAACGTCGTGAGACAGTTCGGTCCCTATCTACCGTGGGCGCTGGAAATTTGAGAGGATCTGCTCCTAGTACGAGAGGACCAGAGTGGACGAACCTCTGGTGTACCGGTTGTGACGCCAGTCGCATCGCCGGGTAGCTATGTTCGGAAGGGATAACCGCTGAAAGCATCTAAGCGGGAAGCCTACCTCAAGATAAGATTTCCCTAGGACTTTATGTCCTCTAAAGAGCCGTTCGAGACTAGGACGTTGATAGGTTGGATGTGGAAGCATAGTGATATGTGAAGCTGACCAATACTAATTGCTCGTGAGGCTTGACTATACAACACCCAAGCAGTTGTATATATGGCATCAATCGATTCATTAATATGCAAAGCAACTTGATTTAGTTATATGTTTAGCTAAAATGAACAAAATTAAAGTAAGACTCAATCAGCCCATCTGTAAAGATTTGGAAAACGCATCGGCAACCAATAAGACCAATGCAAGTATCCATACCAGTTGTGCTGGCGACCATAGCAAGAGTGAACCACCTGATCCCTTCCCGAACTCAGAAGTGAAACCTCTTAGCGCTGATGGTAGTGTGGGGTTTCCCATGTGAGAGTAAGTCATCGCCAGCTCATTATTCTAAACACCCTCAACTGATGTTGGGGGTGTTTTTTTATGCAGAAAGTAAACTGAAAATGATAGAATAATTTTGGGATGAATTATGATATAAACCAAATACCTTAAAATGATAACAAGAGTATGAATAATGAAATTTGTAGGATTAAAAATATTTGTGTGTATGCTAGCTATAATATTTGTTAGTAAATCTATCTATGCTAATGAAGCTGTAGAAAGTTTATTTAGCACAAAAGCTTTTTTAAATATTTGTGTTAGTTCTAGAGGAAATCCAGAAATAATAAATAAACAAGCAAAAAATATGGGTTTTACTCAAATGCCTGATGAATATGCTGCACATTTTTTAAAAGATGATAATGGGAACGCTTGGATGATAAGCTCTTCAGAAGGAAAGTTTGTTATTACTCAAATCGATAACGGCGTATGTTCATTATTTATAAATAAAGGAAACTCAACTGAAATTCAGAAGAGTTTAGAAAGTTGGTTGCCCCCAAAATCTACTGGTTTAACTTATAAAAAGGAAATATCTAAAGATAAAAATTTGACTACAACAAATTATATTATTTCTAAAGATGGAAAGGCTTTAGAGACATGGATATATACTAGTTCATCTGAAAAGAATGCTTCACTAGTTGCAGTTATTTCCCATCAAATGAATTAATTAAAACAATTTAATGTATAGAAGAGCCAACTTTTATTAAAGGAGCTCTTCTAAAATTGATCATTTCAACTGTCTACGAGCATGTTTTAAAGCAGTGCGAAGACCTTCTTCTAGAGTCGGGTGATAGAAAGGTTTCTCTAAAATATCATTTAAAGTTAAACCTTCACCTATTATCCAGCTTAACAGATGAGCCATATGCTCTGTTGCTTCTGTAAATAACTCAGCACCAAGAAGTTTTTCGCTTTTTCTTTCGATATAAATCTCAATGCCACCCTTATTTTTTCCAAGGACGATAGCTCTGCCTTGTCGTTCATAAGAGGCTTCGCCTGTAATAAAGTCTATACCAGTATCTTTTAGTTGTTTAAAACTTTGCCCAACAATCGCCATTTCTGGATCACTAAATACAATTCCTAATGAGGTAAGGGTTTTAATTGGATTGACTTGTGGGTAGTTCAAACAGTTATGAACAGCTTTTTTGCCCTCATGTGCAGCTTCATGTTGTAATGGCGTTGAAGTATAAGCATCACCGACAATAAAAATTGGATATTGTTCTAATTGCTTGGTTTTTGCATTTATAGGTAACAACTTAATATCTTCAAAAGAATCATCAATATTTTCTAGTTTTAAAGTATCAAGTAAACTTGAACGGCCTGTTGCAGCTAGAACATATTCAACTTTGAGAGTTTTCTCTTTTTCTTCAAATTTATAATTTAATATAACTCCCTCAGAATTACACTTAGCTTCACTTGGTAGAGTCTCGAATAGAATTTTTAACTCTTTCCCTAGTTCTTTTTGCGCAAGTTGTTGAAGTTTCGGGCTAGTCAGTACTCCAATTCGTTTACTGCGAGCAAAAATTGTAGTTTCTACACCTAAACGATGCATTGCTTGAGCAATCTCAAGGGCAATCACACCACTACCAATGACAGCAATAGATTTAGGGAGTGTTTTTAACTCGAATATTTGATCTGTTGTTATAAGCCGATTACCAAGTTCTTCTTTCCAAGCTTTATCGTAATTAGGAGTTGAACCAACTGCCAGAATAAAACTTTTTGATTGGTACTGTTGCCCATTAATTTCTATAGTTTGTGCATCAATAAAATGTGCTTTACCAGAAATTTTATGTTCAGTTGGCCATTGTTCTACATCTTTTAAAGTTGCTTGTGTAAAACGATCACGCAATGTTTGTACGTGCTGCATCACTTGATCAGTATTAATTTTTGCAGATACGTCCAAAGCAACCTCCTGAGCATTTTGAATGTCAAACATTCGATTTGCTGTAGAGATGAGGATTTTACTGGGCATACAGCCTACACGAGCACAAGTGGTATCCCAAGGGCCATCATTTATAATTAAAATATTATTGGTATGTTTAACGGCTTCTTTATATGCGCTAATACCAGCAGTACCTGCGCCAATGATAATAATATCGAACATTTTCATTAAGCTATTTTAATAGATATTTAGAATATATAGAAAAACCCTCTTGAGCAGAGGGTTTGATTCTAATTATTTAGCTTTAAAATGTAAATTTTTGCATAAAAGGTGTTTTTAAAGTGGTGGAAACAGTCCCATTTTGATTAGTAGATTGACCTTCGATGCTTATACCATTAATGACATGCTTAAAGTTTAATGTAGTTCCATTTAAGCTTTGTTTAAAAGTAAAAATATTTTGTCCTTCCAGATAAATACTGCCATTAAATTTTTGTGCATTCGTTGTTGAAGATTCATTTTCAACACGACTTCCTTCAAGGCTAGTAATACTTGGTAGACTTAATATTTGCTGATTACCTGATTTTACTTTGTATATCGCAATGTTCGTATTACCTGGAGTTGAGTTCACAACAAATGAAATTGGCTCTGCAAAAGGAACATTAGGGTTATCATTGATAAGTACGTTGAAGCCAGAACCACCTTGAACTACGTAGAGATCACCATCAGTTGATGTATTATCTTTATATACACTCATTGCACCGGTAGTCACTTCTTTTTCAGTTGGTTGGCCTGTCTCTGGATCTTGAACCATAGTAGTTGTAGTGATTTTATAATCACTTGTTGTGGAGTTGATTAATACAAATCTTTTTTGCTTGGTTTGTTCAAGTCCCCATGATTGTTGGAATGGATACGCAAAGGCCCCAGTAATTGTCACATCTTGGAAGTTCTTATCATTATTTTCATTTTGAAAAATATAGATTCTGGTATTTGATTGATAATCCTCTAAATTTGGAGATGTATTATCGCTTGCCAGTTTAATATTTTTTAAATCATCTGCTGTAATATCAAAGTCCCAGTCACTATAACCAGTGAGTAAAGTTTTAATTTCTTCACCTTTAAATACGTAGCAGGCGCGGTAGTCTGTAGTACTCTTAATGAAGCATTTCTCACGATAATGGTCAGAGTACTTGGTAAGATCTACTTTTCGAATATCTAATGTTAACTTGAGTGGACCTTGGGCGAAGGTGTCTAATGCGTGATCAATGTAACCTTTTGATAGATTTTCATTATTAATATCATAGGCACCAAATAAATATTTTCCTTCTTGTTTTACGCTATTTAAAACAGAAGTCGCCAACTCTTGATCTGTTGATGGTGTGGTTGGCGTTGTTGTAGAGCCAGAATTTGAATTTTGGTTATAGTAGCCATCACTGCCACCCCCACCACAAGCTGTCAAAAAAGCAGCCAAAGTAATCCCACATACCCCATGAGTAAGTTTCATCATTATCCCCAATTAAAATGATAAGTTATTTAAAATAATTTTTTAGATTTATAAAATAACATATATTTCATGAGGTTGCTCATTATATTTATGGGGAAGTTAGCTAATTAAATTCGTGTACCCATAGTTACTCCAACGGTAGGTTTTACTTGCATTGAAGAACACGCTGTAAGAATTAAACAACTTAAAAGAGCGAATATAAATTTATTCATAAAAATTAATAAATGATTCAAAAAGATTTAAATACTTTAGAGCAATATTATTTTTAGTTCTGTTGAATTCGTGCAGAGATATGCAAAATAAGTTATCAAAAACCCTATTTTAAAGAAGAAATAGGGTTTTATAGGATCTTAATTTCTTTAACTTAGTCGTCTAATAAATCCATTTGTTTTGCTAATTGATATAGATTATTTGAACGGTTTCCTGTGCGGCAAAACATAAGTACAGGCTTTGGCAACTCGTTGTAATGATTCGCGAAAGTACGTACATCGAGTTCTGTAATTTGCCCAGCTACAACAGGCTGATAAACATAGTCTAGTCCTACTTGGCGTGCTGCTTCTTCAATTTGAGCACTTGTAGGTTGTTCTGGGCCGCCTTCCATATCTGGTCGATTATTAATAATCGATTTAAATCCTTTTTCTACAACTTGGCCAACATGTTCTGGACCGATTTGACCTGCGAAACCAACATTCTCTGACATTTCGTCACTCCAAAATTTAACAAAACCTCTTATGCTGTATCATAGCATTAAGCTTAACCTGAGATACAAGACACTCGTGTGTTGTTCTGACTGAGAAAGTTATGTCTTATAGCTGAGCTGTAAATATTAAAATGATCATCAGGCTATTTTAAAATTGGTTATTCATATTCTATTTCAACGGAGCACATATGCACGCTTATATGGTTGAGCCTTTATATGTTCCATGTGGTCAGGAAACGATCGCAGCTGATTTTTATATTCCAAAAACAAATAAGAAATCTGCCGTTATTATTATGGCCCATGGTTTTGCTGCGTTGCGTCAATTTAAATTAGTTCAATATGCACAGCGATTTGCACAGGCGGGTTACGCTGTAATTTTGTTTGATTATCGATATTGGGGAGGGAGCACTGGCAAGCCCAGAGAAATGGTCTCTATTAATTCGCAGTTAGAAGATTGGAAGACAGTTATTCAATATGCTTCGACTTGTAAACTTGTGGATAATCGAAGGATTGTGCTGTGGGGGACTTCTTTAAGTGGGGGGTATGCGCTAAGTCTGGCTTCTGAATTAAAGAATATTCAGGCGATTTTAGTACAAATTCCTTATGTGGATGGGGCTGAAACTGCCAAGCTCTATCCTTTGCAACGCTATCCTCAAGCATTGAAGTTATCGAGTCAGGACTATATGGGATCAAAAATGGGGCTTAATCCCAAAAGATTACCTGTCGCTGATCAACATAATTTGTGTTTTATGCCTACCGCAGATAGTTATTATGGTTATTTATCGATTGTAAATCCTGATTATTATTGGAGTGGGGAAGTCCCTGCACGTGTCTTTTTTAATCTGATGCGATACCGCCCAATTCAAGTTGTACGGCAGATTAATATTCCGGTTTTATTTATTGCAGCTCAAAAAGATTCCCTTATTCCTATTGAATCAAGTCGTGAAGCTGCGACAAATATTGCGCCTTTTGTGAATTATCATGAGTGGGATATGAAACATTTTGATATTTATCACGGTTCATGGTTTGAAAAAGCAGTGATAACCCAATTAGAATTTTTACATCAGCATATAGGAGTGGTGTAAATGATTATTGTATGTGCATCGTGCGGTGCAAAAAATAGAGTTCCTGAAGAAAAAATTCCTGAGCAACCGAGCTGTGGGCAATGTCATCAGCCATTACTACCGCTTGCACCTATTGAATTAAATGAGCAAAATTTTAGTAACTACATCACGAATAGTGATTTACCTATTTTCATAGACTTATGGGCAGAATGGTGCGGACCTTGTAAAATGATGGCGCCACATTTTGCACAGGTTGCAAAACAGAATCCAGGCGTTATTTTTGCCAAGATTAATACCGAAGAATCTCCTCGCTTGAGCCAAGCTTTTCATGTGAGAAGTATTCCGACACTTGTCTTAATGAACAAAACGACAGAGGTTGCGCGTATTAGCGGCGCATTACGTGCGCCTGAATTGCAGCAGTGGCTTGATCAACAACTTCAAACGAATTTCGGGAGCTAAGGTGTCAGAAGCTTATACCAAACCAGAAGGGGTTTTATCCTTACAAACGATTGCCATGCCAGCCGATACAAACTGGAGTGGTGATGTATTTGGTGGATGGATTGTGTCACAAATGGACTTGGCTGGAGCAATTCACGCAGAACGTTTCAGTCGTGGTCGTTGTGCTACGATTTCCATTAATCAAATGACCTTTTTGGTTCCGGTAAAGGTTGGCTTTGTCATTAGCTGCTATACCAAAATCTTAAAAGTTGGAAATACTTCTATTCAAATGCAAATTGAAGTTTGGGATAGTCATGATGACTCTCGTGAGCCAATACGCATTACTGAAGGAGTCTTTACCTTTGTAGCAGTTGATGTAAAAGGTAATAAGCGTCAAATACCTGAAGAAGCGAGACAAAAGTTTTTAGCATCTTGTGCATAATAAAAAAGCCCAAATTCAAATTTGGGCTTTTTTATATCTTTATTTCTTACGTTTAGGTAACCATGCCCATAGCATTTGGCACTGGATTGGTTCATTGCCTGCATCATCAATGACAGTAACCGGAATCACAAGTTCACCTTTTTCATTATCCGCAATAAACTTTTGCTGTTCAGTGGATAGCGTTGCTGTAGCAGTCAAACCGCCTTCAACCACTTTTAAATAATCTACATGCAATGATTTGATTAATAAAATGCGGTTATCAGGAATGTGTAAACCCGTTAGAAAACCTGTTGCAGTTTCAGCTAAAAGAGCCATAGCAGCAGCATGGACTCCTTTAATATGGTTCTGCATATTTTTTTGGTTATCTAAGCGGACAGTAACGTGGTTTGAGTCTACTTCCAGATAGCGAATATTTGCTGTACCCACCATTGGCACGATACGACCAAACGCCTTGCTCCAAAGTGTACTCCGAATACCTTTAGGGAATTTTGAAGTCGCTTTTACCAGTTTTGATAGACGATTGGATTGAGACATGGAATTACCTTAGCTTTGAATGTCACGACAAGAGATTAATCTTTAAAGTTATTAAACTGTAATGGCACACCAAATTGTTGTTCACGTAAAAAGTTCATCACTTGTTGTAAAGTGTCACGCTTTTTATCCGTTACACGAATTTTGTCGCCTTGGATAGAAGATTGCACTTTAACGCCACTTTCTTTAATGGCTTTATTAATTTTTTTTGCAGTATCCGAGTCAAGACCGTCTTTAAGTTTAATTACTTGTACAAAATTTTTGCCTGAAGCAGCAGCTTTTTGCGGGTCTAGAGCTTGTACATCAATTTTACGTTTATAAAAATGATTTTCTAACATGTTGTAAACTTGTTCACACTGGAAATCGCTTTCGGTACTGATTTTAATTTCTTTATTTTTTTCGTTTATTTCGACTGAAACATCATGACCACGAAAGTCAAAACGTGTTGCAATCTCTTTTTGTGTGTTCTGTACGGCATGATTAACTTCAAAAATCTCTAATTCAGAGACAATATCGAAAGAAGGCATAGTTTAGACCTTTACAAAGGGAAAGAATATTTGAGATGCTAAGAGGGTTTTCTTCATTTGCCAAGTGTTGTTTACATCAAAGGAGTGCACAATGATCCGTAAACAAGAAATTACAACATTTGAATTCCCAGAAAATGCTGTTATCTGGGATGTCCGTGATACAAATGCTTATGCAGAAGGGCATGTTAAAGGTGCGGTAAATCGCCCGATTAATGATTTGAATGCTGATATTTTGAACCAGGTCTCTGCGGGTCAGCCGATTTATATTTTATGTGGTGGTGGTAGCAAAGCTCCTCGTGCAGCTGAGACACTAGAAGGATTCGATGCCTCGCGTGAATATGTCGTGCTGATGGGGGGGACACGTGCAGCTCGTGATGCCGGCTTGCCTCTAGAGCAGGGCGCATAAAAAAAAGCACCTTCGGGTGCTTTTTTATGGAATTAAACTACTGTGTTTTGAAATAAGGCTTTTTAGGTTTTACTTTTTTTTGGAATCGTTGCGGATTCAATTTTTGTAATAAGCGGTCCGGTACTGGACAAGCTTCTTCTAACATCTGGGCAATTAAGATCTCACTGCATAGCGGAGCAAATAAGAAGCCCTTAGAACCAAGACCAGCAAAAGTAGCAATTCGGCTATTCGCCTGCATTTTTCCAACGAGAGGAAAATAATCTAAGCTTTGTGCGCGGATAGATGCTCGGCCTTGCCAAGTAGTCGTAGGAGGCAATTGTTGTGCATATTCAGGAAATACGCTGTGGATTAATTCAAAGTTATGCATATGGTCGTCGGCAAGTACTTCTTGATCCTCTCGATTTGGATAAAAAGACGCACCTAAAATCATCTGTGAAGCATTAAGTTGCATACAGTAGCCGCCATAGCTATAAGCTTCCTGTAAAGGCAGCGGAGCAAAAGTATTATCAACCCAGCTTACTTGCCCACGTATTGGTTTTAACTGTGGATAGCTTTCAAAAAAAGTCGTGCTTTGACGCGCACAGCACACAACCACATGGTCTGCCTCTGCAATAACTTCATTGCTAGTCTGCAATTGAACTTTATTTTCAAAAGAAACCAGTGCTGTGATATTGGCAATTTTTAGATCAATTAAGGGATGTTGCAAAATTTCATCACGTAATTGATGTGGTGAAACAGAACCCGCTTCGGTAAGTAAAACACTTGAATATACAGTTTCAAGTGAGTTCGTTGAGTGAGTAACAACCTGAGCTGGATATTGATTTACAAGATCCAGAAGCTCATCTGCATTTTTCAAGGCGATTTGTTGTATTTTTAGTGGGCGAAATGCTTGAAAATTTTTATAAAAATTCAAGGCATGTTGCCAACTTAAGGTCATGAGATGTTCATGGCTTTGTTCAATTGGACATAGTTTTGGATTAAGTAATGCTAAAGGGTTTCCAGAAGCGCCAGATAATGCTTCTGTTTGCTCATATAGGGTGACTTTATGCCCACGTGCTGCAAATGCCCACGCTGTAGTTAAACCTGCTATACCAGCCCCAATAATCGCAATATGCTGTTGTCCCTTACTTAATGAGTGAACTAAGCCTAATGGAGAGGACTCATCATCAGATTGAGGTGGATTCCAGATTGCTTTGAGCATTTCCCGTTTATGCCGAAAACCACGTGGACGTGAAATACTAATGCCGTGTGCTTTTAGCCCACGTTTTAAAACACCCGCGACACTAAAAGAGGAAAATGTACTGCCATAGTCAGAAAGACGGACGATATGGTTTAAAACGTTTTGTTCCCACATGTCTGGATTGCAAGAAGGTGCAAAGCCATCTAAAAACCAAGCATTCACTGCTTTAGTTTTAGCCATGCTTGGGAAAATATCTTGTGCATCCCCTAGCCATAAGTCAATGCTAAAACGCTCTTCAGGGAAAGTTAAACGATGACACCCAGCAATCGGTAGTGGATATTGTTCAATTAACTGGTCTGCAAGTGGTTTAAGTTCATTCCAGACATTTAAAGCACGAATGAGGTCAGCTTTACTTAGCGGAAATTTTTCAACACTAATGGCATGTAAATGGCTTTGATTGTCTGGACGGACTTGTTGCCAAAGTTGCCAGAGTGCAAGAATGTTTAAACCCGTACCAAAACCAGTTTCTCCTACACTGAAATATTCAAAATCTTTTAGATTGGCTAAGCGTTCTGATAAGTCGTTACCATTTAAAAAAACATGCCGTGTTTCAAGTAGGCCATTATCTTTAGAGAAATAGACATCACCAAATTGTTTGGAAATGGGAACCTCGATACCATCGATTAATTCCCATTCCAGTTCTGCTGTTTGTATACGGTTTGATACGTTCATTTAGTTTAATAGATCGCTTGAGTTTACCACTGGCGTCGACGTTTTGTATGGATATAACTAGAGATAAAGAAACCCAGCAATACGCCACCAGCTAAGGTAACCGCGCCATATAAAAACATTTGCGCACTACGTTCGCTTTGTAAGACTTGAACCTGAACAGAGAGGCTATCATTTTTTAACTGTAACTCTTGGTTCTGAGCAAGTGCTTCAAGATTGGCATGTTCTAACTGTTTTAAACGAGATGCCTGATCTTGAACTAAAGCTTTGATTTTCGCATCTTGCTGTTGTTTATTCTTTGCAAGTTGCTCAGCCGTGAGTGGTTTTATTGCGGTCGACACCGTTGTACCAGCTGTTGGAACTGGCTTGTTCGCAGTCTGAGTTGAAGGCGCGCTTGGCGGCGGTGTTGCTGGTGTTGCAGCAGGTTCAACTGCTCCAGCAGTTGAACATATCAAACACAAGCCAAGAAAGCTTTTGATTGCAGGCTGCATGCGATTACCCTTTTGGAAATGCTTTATTAAACGGTTTTACATCAATATGGGCATAAATGCCTTCTTTGAGAAATGGTTCTTCTTTTAACCATTCATCTAATGCTTCGCGACTGTCGAATTCAACAATCATGGTGCTGCCATAAAAACCTGCTTGAGGATCATTAGGGTCTTTTGGCATAGCTCCCGCTGTAACAAGGCGGCCTTCATCATCAAGTTTTTGCAAACGTTCGATATGCTGAGAGCGTACTGCTAAGCGCTTCTCTAGAGTTCCTTCGTTATCGGTACAGCTTAGAACAAAAAAAGGCATGTAATCGTATCTCTATAATCAATCAGGAACCACTTTAAGCGTCTGGTGACTTAAAATGTTTACGTAAAATAATGAACTGAATAATGATAAATGAAAACATCACAATCATGTCACCAAATGCAGTGAATTCACCCCAATATTTTCCGCCGTGAAATAAAAATGCAAAGAACACATGCAAACAAGACATTACTACAAACATGGCTGCCCAAGCGAAGTTTAGATTTTTCCAAGCTTTTTCACTTAAGTCTAAAATAGGATCAAATAAACGTCGTATGAGTGGCTTACGGTCTTTACCAAACCAAGGTGAAACCAAGAATGCGCCTGCGAAAACCAAATTTAAAATTGCAGCTTTCAGACGAATATAGAAATCATCACTTAACATCAGGGTGATGCCACCAAAAATGACAGTCATAAACAGTACAAACCACTGTTGTTTATCTAGACGGAATTTTTGGAAAACAAATAGGGCACCATATACCACAAGCATTGAAATAATTAAGCCAGTAGTTGCTACAAGAATATTATTATTATCGACACCGCCAGCAGACCCGATCAGTTTAAGTAAAGGATGCTGTGTGTCAGTTGGATCAACTGTTTTATATAAATAGAAGAAAATAATTAATGGAACAAAGTCCAGAAGTGCTTTCATGTTAGAGTATCTGATCAGGTTTGGTGAATGGCATAGTATAAAAGATGCAAGGCATAGATTTACATACACATAGCAATATTTCTGATGGAACTTTGTCTCCGGAATTACTGGTGCAAGCTGCTATAGATGTGAATTTGCATACTTTGGCTTTAACTGACCACGATACAATGGATGGGTTGCAGCGAGCTAGAATTGCTGCACAAGGTCATGATTTAAAGATCATTTCTGGTACAGAGATTTCAAGTCAGTGGTCACGTCCAACAACCAAAAAGAGTTATGGTGTACATATTGTTGCTTTAAACATGCAAGATGAAGCGCCAATTTTAGAAGCATTAGAACAACAAAAAAGAGTACGAGCGCAAAGAGCTAAAGTAATTTGTGATTTATTAGAAAAATGTATTGGTTTTCAGATTTATGAGGATGTTCTTGTCACAGTAGAAGATCAGGCAGATCGGATCACCAGAACGCATATTGCTAAAACATTGGTCGAAAAGAAAGTTGTAACTCGTCCTCAACAAGCATTTGATCGTTTCTTAAAAGAGGGAAGACGTGCTTTTGTAAAATTTGAAGGATTAGGGTTAAAAGAAACAATTGACATGATTCACGAAAGTAAAGGGTTGGCAGTTTTAGCACATCCGACTCGTTATGATTTATCTGCAACTAACGTTCGATATTTAATTGAATTGTTCGCAACTTCAGGTGGAGACGCAATTGAGCTACCTCCACCGATGGAAACTTTATCTACTCGCCAGATGGTTGATCGGATGATTGAGCAATATCAGTTAGCCGTATCGATTGGCAGTGATTTTCATGGTGAAAATATGCCATGGATTAAACTGGGAAATACACCTAAACCCGCTGCTAATCAGCAAGGCATTTGGGAACGTTTCCTCTAAGACTTTACAGTAAGTTATTATCTTGAGCCTGAATGGGTGGCGGGGTAGGTTTTCCTAGCGTTCCTAAAAGTTCAATTTCGATACTACGTACCATGGCATCTAAAGGTAAATCATTACTTTGAGTACCGAACGGCTCTTCAATTTCTGAGCTTAGTGCATCAAGTCCTAAGAATGTATATGCCAAAATCCCAACCAGTAAAGGTGTTGCTAAACCAAGCAATGAACCAAGACTAAATGGCAACATAAAACAGAAAAAATAGACAGTGCGATTGAGCAAAACTGAATAGGCAAATGGAATGGGGGTATTGGCGATTCGGTCACAGCCAGTTTGCACAACACTTAAATCTGCAACATTTTTATTCATCTGTGCATAGATGATGTCAGAGATTTCACCTTCTTTAAGCGCTTGCAATAATTCCCAGTGAATGAGGCTTAAGGTGTATTGAGGGGCATTATTTTGCTGATAGAGCTGGGTGAGTGCTTGCTGGCTCATACCACTGGTTTGTATGAGCTCAGTTGGGTTCGCTGTCTGACGACGTAAACGATCACGTAACACGTTAGCAAAAACAATCACATGTTGAATGACACGCTCTCGACGGGCTTGAGTCAAAATCCGGCAGTCACGGTCAAAATGGCGTGAAGTTGCAATTAAAACGCCCCATAATTTTCGGGCTTCCCACCAACGGTCATAACACGCAGTATTTTTAAATCCTAAGAAGATAGAAAGCACGACGCCAATGAGAGTAAAGCCAACCAAAGGAATCTCTGGAAAGCGATACAGATTGATATATTCCACGCCACCAATGAGTGCAGAGATCAACATAACAAACCCTAAGGAAGGGAGAATTTTGGGTAAAATCGTCCCTCGCCAAGAGAATAAAACTTTGAAAATACTAGGTTGATCACGAACAATCATTTTATTTTAAGCATCACTATTTTTGTTTCGATCTTCTAGGCTTAGTTAAGCTTTGTCAATATTATTGAACTGATCTTGTTGCTGGGTTGAGCAGTTGTTGTTCAGCAAAAGAAAAGCTTCCTTCTGGGGAGATAATAAAATGATCTAGCAGGTGTATTTCGACAAGTTGACAGGCATGTTCCAGTTGCTGAGTTAAGGCAATATCTTCGGCAGAAGGCTGCGCTGAACCAAATGGATGATTGTGTGCAATAACGAGCTGGCAAGCATGTTGCTGTAAGGCGTAGCGTAGGGTTTGATTGACTGAGACAGCACAATGCTGCACTGAACCAAAGAATAGCTTTTTAAAATGAAGTTTTCTTAATTCTGGATCTAGACACAGCACTGCAAAGACTTCTTGTTTCTCACCTTTTAATTCATAGCGCAAATAATCTAAAACTAAATCAGAAGAGTGAAGACTAAGATTGTTTTTCTGAAAGTGATGATCGAGATAACGCCGCCCGAGCTCTTTGACTGCCAATAATTGTGAATATTTCGTCGCTCCAATTCCATTAAATTGAGTTAACTCACTTAACGATGAATCAAATACTGCATTTAGGCTACCAAAATGCTGAATGAGTAAACGTGATAGTTCGACTGCTGAATGTTGTCGTGAACCTGAGCGAAGAAAAATCGCGAGTAGCTCTGCATCTGATAGACTTTGCGGACCTTGTTGTAATAACCGTTCTCTTGGCCGCTCTTGTTCGGGCCAATTTTTAATAGAAGTATTCATATTCCCCAGCATAATTCGCTTAAAATTTTATTTTGTTTGCCCAATCAATCTTGGGTCTGCGCGTATTTAATGCTATTGTGAGCGCCACTGCAACAGTAAGGTATCCTGTTCGTGAGCTTTGATCTAAGTGTTATTCCTCATAAAAACATTGTTTTAGCTGTTACTGGCGGAATTGCTGCCTATAAAAGTGCCATTTTAGTCCGTCGCCTTAAAGATTATGGCTTTGACGTGCGTGTGGTCATGACACATGGTGCTCAGGCATTTATTACTCCACTAACTTTTCAGGCCCTTTCTGGTAATCCTGTCCATACTGAACTTTTAGACCCTGCGGCTGAAGCAGGAATGGGACATATTGAATTAGCACGTTGGGCTGATTTATTACTGGTTGCACCTGCAAGTTGCGATACTTTGGCAAAATTTGCGCATGGTTTAGCAGATGACTTGCTCAGTACAGTGTTTTTGGCAACAAAATCTCCTGTGTGGGTTGCACCTGCCATGAACCAGCAAATGTGGGCGGCCAAAGCAACACAACGAAATTTACAAACCTTGGTCGAAGATGGCGTACATGTGATTATGCCGGATGCGGGTGAGCAGGCGTGTGGTGATGTCGGTTTAGGTCGTATGCCAGAGCCAGAAGAAATTGCAAGGCAAGTGGCTGGCTATTTCCATCAAGCTCAACGTGCAATCGCTGAAAAATTTGGGTTGTTGGCTGGAAAGCGAGTTGTTGTTACCGCTGGACCAACGCGTGAAGCGATTGACCCTGTTCGTTATATCTCGAACCACAGTACTGGTAAAATGGGCTTTGCTTTAGCTGCTGCTTGTTATGCTGCTGGTGCACAAGTGACGCTAATTGCTGGACCTGTAAGTTTAGATACACCGAATGGTGTAAAAAGAGTAAATGTTGCCTCTGCAAGACAAATGTTAGATATCAGCATGAACTCGTTAGAAACAGGCTGTGATATCTTCATTGCAACTGCCGCAGTCGCAGACTATCGCGTAGCAGAAGTTGCCGAGCATAAGATTAAGAAGGCAGGGAATGAGTTGAATGTTTCCCTTGTGAAAAATCCAGATATTGTGGCAACCATTGCGGGTCAGGAAAAGCGTCCATTTATGGTGGGCTTTGCAGCCGAAACACAAAATGTTGAAGAATATGCGGCAGGAAAACTGGTCGCTAAAAAACTAGATATGATTGCATGTAATGATGTGTCACGTGCAGATATTGGTTTTGCTTCTGATGAAAATGCCATGACGGTTTTCTTTGCTGAAAACTACCACATGAAAAAGCGTGAGTTAGAGAAAGCATCTAAACAAGAAATTTCTCAACAGTTGGTTGAAGCAATTTCGGATGCATTGCGCCGTAAATAATATGTTTTAAATAAAAAAAACCGCGAATTAATCGCGGTTTTTTTATACGTCTTATTTTAGACAACTTAAGGAATTTCATCCTCAAATTCAGGTTTAACCTGAACGATGAAGTCCTGACGGTTTAGTCCACGCCATAAGGCAAAAGCTGTACCGATATAAATTGAAGAGTAAGTACCTACAAAGACACCAACAAACATTGCAACAGCGAACCAGTGTAGACCATCACCACCTAAGAACATCATTGCGAGAACTACAAGCAATAAGGTCATTGATGTATGAATGGTACGACGTAAAGTCTCGGTTAAAGCAATATCGATGATTTCACGAGGCGTCGCACCGCGAATTTTACGGAAATTTTCACGGATACGGTCTGACACTACAATGTTATCGTTAAGCGAGAAGCCAATAACAGCAAGTACCGCAGCTAAAACCGTAAGATCAAACGGCCATTGGAATAATGCAAAAGCACCAATAATAATGATGATGTCGTGGAATAAAGACATCACGGCACCCATTGCGAGTTTAAACTCGAAACGGATCGTCACGTAAATCAACATTAAAATAAGTGCAAGTGCAACCGCACCGGCAGAACGAACATAAAGCTCGTTACCAACTTGACCACCTACAGAGTCCACTTTATGAACTTCGGCAGCATTATTTGGTAACTGTACAGCTTGGGTGATGGTATTGGTGAGGTCTTCAACCTTAACTTCTTGTACAGGCATGCGCACAAGTAAGTCTTTATTACTACCCAGTGTCTGTACTACAGCATCTTTAAAGCCAGCTTTAGCAAGTGCCTGAATAACTTCAGACTGATTTGCTGGTTGAGCATAGTTAAGCTCAGCTGAAACACCACCTGTAAAGTCCAAACCGAGGTTAAGACCTTTAGTTGCAATAAAGAAAATACTCGCTATCGTAATAAGGATCGAGAAGATTGCCGCAGGTTTGGCAATCTTCATGAACGGGATGATTTTTGCATCATCCGGACGACCATATTGTTTTGAATCTTGTTGAGTCACTTTAGTCATCATCGATCTCCTTAAATGCTCAACTTTTTCAAATTACGGCGTTTACCATAAATGATTTGTACAATTGCGCGAGTCACTGTAATTGCAGTAAACATCGAACACACGATACCAATCATTAATGTTACGGCGAAACCTTTGATCGGGCCTGTACCAATTGCAAACAAAATGAAAGCAACAAGGAACGTTGTTAAGTTCGAGTCAAAAATGGTGTTATAGGCTCGATCATAACCGGCCACAATGGCCTGTTTGGGCGATGCGCCCCAGAGCATTTCTTCTCGAATACGCTCGCATATCAATACGTTCGCATCGACGGCCATACCAATGGTAATAACGATACCCGCAATACCTGGTAAGGTGAGGGAAGCCCCGATCCATGACATAACTGTTAAAATCATTGCCAAGTTAACAACAAGAGCAAAGTTAGCAATTAAGCCGAATACACGGAAGAACACTACCATCCAGATTGCAACAAGCAAGAAGCCGATTTGAGTTGATAACACACCTTTATCAATGTTTTCTTGACCAAGGCTTGGACCAACTACACGCTCTTCAACAAAGTACATTGGTGCAGCCAAAGCACCTGCACGAAGCATTAATGCAAGTTCAGATGCTTCTTGAGGAGAACTTAAACCGGTAATACGGAAAGTTGAACCTAAAACGGCCTGAACAGTTGCAGCATTGATGACTACAGATTCAGTGTATGGAGTACGAACTTCTGTTTGCGCACCAGTTTTAGGATCTATGACATAAGTAATTTTTTGCTTATTTTCGATGAACAATACCGCCATGCGTTTACCAACAGCATTACGAGTTGCATCGGACATAAGCTTGCCGCCAGCACTGTCGAGGGTAATATTTACCTCGGCACCACCAGAGTCTTGGCTAAAGCCAGAGCTTGCATTTTGAACGCGCTCACCAGTCAAGATACGGTTGCGTTGCAACAAAAGTTGACGACCGCTATCTAAGGACTCATAAGCAAAAACTTCTGTGCCCGGAGGCAAAGGTTGACTATTATATTTACCCGTATATGGGTCAATATATTGGTCATTTGAGTCAGACACTAAACGGAATTCGAGGTTTGCTGTACGGCCTAAAACACGTTTAGCTTCAGCTGTATCTTGCACACCCGGTAATTCAACAACAATACGATTGCTACCCTGACTTTGTACCAATGCTTCTGCAACACCAAGTTCGTTAATACGATTACGTAATGTTGTTAAGTTTTGATTCACCGCATATGACTGGATTTCTTGACGACGTACATCAGTATAAGAAAGCTTTAGAGTAGAACCAGTAGAGCTTGCTAACGCCTGTTGGGTATATTCATTCCCATTACGACGTAAAAAATCCATTGCTGCATCACGGTCAGCATTGTCAGCAAATTGAACAGTGATTACATTATTGGTTAATGCAAGACTATTAAATTTGATCTTGTTTTCACGGAACTGACGACGCAAATCGGTGGCAGAGGTTTCCATACGTTGGGCAACGGCTTTGTCCATATCTACTTCAAGTAAGAAGTGGACACCACCACGTAAGTCCAAACCAAGTTTCATTGGTTTAGCCCCAATCTTTTGCAACCATTCCGGTGTGGTTGGTGCAAGGTTTAGGGCAACAACATATTGATCACCTAAGTCACGACGTAATACTTCTTTTGCTTTTAATTGCGCTTCAGATGAACTGACACGCAAGAGGGCAGCATTATTTGTAAAAGTATTGTCATGGCTTGCAATATTTGCTGTTTTTAAAATTTGCTCTGCTTTTTGCACCACACTTTGATCAATTTGGGTACCAGCTTTGGCACCGGAAATTTGAACGGCGGGCTCATCCGGATATAGACTAGGCAGTGCGTATAATGTACTGATTACCAGAACAACCAGAATCAGTAAATATTTCCATGCAGGGTAACGCATTCGCTTTCTTCTTAAATGAAAAAGCCGTGCTAAAGCACGACTGTTTTATGATTAAAGGTTATTTAGAGTGCCTTCAGGTAATACTGAAATTACGCTGGCACGCTGAATTTTTACTTCTACACCACGGCTAAGTTCAACAACTGCATAGTCACCTTCAATTTTGGTCACTTTGCCCATTAAACCACCAGCGAACACAACTTCACTACCTACACCTAAGCTCTCGATTAAAGAACGGTGCTCTTTAGCGCGTTTTGCTTGAGGGCGCCAAATTAAGAAATAAAAGATTGCAACGAATACGACAATCATCAAGATGTTTGGCAAAATACCTGTAGTTGGGCCAGCTGCCGGTGCTGCATGTGCAGCAGAAATTAAAAAGCTCATTTTGATTTCCTAAAGTTAAAAATATGAGTCAGATACCTGACATAATCCTGATTCGTTTTGCAATTTACCTTGTCTTGAGGTTGAGCGCAAATCGGGCTTATTCATCAACCGGACATGGTGGAACTTCTAAACCACGGCGGGCATAAAAGTCCTGAACAAATTCATCAAATGTGCCATTCTCTAATGCATCACGCATACCTTCAGTTAAACGTTGGTAATAACGTAAGTTATGAATGGTACCGAGCATAGACGCTAACATCTCTCCACATTTTTCAAGATGGAATAGATAAGCACGGGTAAAGTTCTTACAAGTGTAGCAATCGCAATGTGGATCGAGCGGACTCTGATCATGGCGATATTTACTATTACGAATACGTACCAGACCATCAGTGACAAAATAATGACCGTTTCGCGCATTACGGGTTGGCATTACACAGTCGAACATATCGACACCGCGGCGCACCGCTTCAACGATATCTTCCGGCTTACCAACGCCCATCAAGTAACGTGGTTTGTCCTGTGGCATTTTGCTTGGTAGATAATCTAAAACTTTGATCATCTCATCTTTAGGTTCACCTACAGATAAACCGCCAATCGCATAACCATCAAATCCGATTTCAAGAAGGCCATTTAAAGACTCATCACGTAAGTCTTCATACATGCCGCCCTGAATAATGCCAAATAGTGCATTGTTATTTTTGAGCTCATCATGATGATGGGTTTTACAACGTTTTGCCCAGCGTAAAGAAAGCTGCAATGATTTTTGTGCTTCTTCATGAGTTGCAGGATAAGGTGTACATTCATCAAAAATCATGACGATGTCAGAGTTCAAAACCTGCTGAATTTCCATAGAAATTTCAGGTGATAAAAATACTTTTGAACCATCAATCGGTGAGCGGAAAGTAACACCTTCCTCTTTGATTTTGCGCATTGCGCCAAGACTAAAAACCTGGAAACCGCCAGAGTCAGTCAAAATTGGCTTATCCCATTTAATAAAGTTATGCAAACCGCCGTGTTCTTTAATCACTTCGAGACCCGGACGCAAATATAAATGGAATGTATTTCCTAAAATAATTTGTGCCTGAATGTCTTCGATATCACGCGGTAACATACCTTTAACTGTGCCGTAAGTCCCCACTGGCATAAAAACAGGTGTTTCAACAACACCATGCTCTAAAGTTAAACGACCACGACGGGCGCGCCCCGACTGACCTAATTTTTCAAACTTCATCTAAAAATCCTGAACACGAGCAGAGGCGAAGAAACAGTTCGCTGCTAAAAAGAGAACTATTTTCCTTGATTCTGCGATGTAGTTCTACTACTAAATGTAGCCGTTATATAAAAAGATGGGAGAAACTAAGAATAGCTTTTATCGCATCGATATTTTAATGAAGGAAATATCTAAAATTTAAACTTATAAAAATTCTAATTCACTGGGTAAAGCTGAACGATATTGCTAAACATATACCCCCTTCTATAGGGGAGATAGGTGTTTAAGAATATCGCTCAGTATTTTAATTTTAACCTTCTAATTTATCAATCAGCATTGCATCGCCATAACTAAAGAAACGATAGCGGCTTTTAACTGCATGTTCATAGGCAGCTAAAATGTTGTCTCGATTTGAAAGAGCTGACACCAGCATGAGCAGGGTAGATTCTGGTAAATGGAAGTTGGTAATTAAACGGTCTACGATGCAGAACTGGTAGCCCGGATAGATAAAGATTTGCGTGTCGCCAGTCCAAGCCGCAATTTTACCGCTATGGGCTTGAGCTGCGCTTTCTAAAGCACGTGTTGCAGTTGTACCTATGGCAATCACTTTATTTCCGCGTGCTTTAGTCGCCAAAATCAAATCTATTGTTTCTTGAGGAACATCACACCATTCACTGTGCATGATATGGTTAGTAATGTCATCAGTACGAACGGGCATAAATGTGCCTGCCCCTACGTGTAAAGTCACAAAAGTTTTTTGAACATTTTTTTGTTCTAACTTTGCTAATAATTCTTCGTCAAAGTGCAAGCTTGCAGTAGGAGCCGCAACACTGGCAATTTTTTCAGGATTATGGAAAACCGTTTGATAGCGTTCGGTGTCTATTTCTTCTGCTTCACGGTTAAAGTAAGGCGGAATAGGTAACTGACCATATTGCTCAAGGACAGGCAAGATTGGTTGTGAAAACTCAACCACAAATAAGTTTTCGTGACGACCACGGACAATCACAGGAATGTTATCTGCACCAACAAAAAGCTCAGCACCCGCTTTAGGTGAGTTGCTCGATTTAATATGACAATACGCTGTGGTGTGGTTCAGCATACGCTCAACCAAAATCTCAATAGCACCGCCTGTAGAACGTTTTCCTTTAAGTCGAGCTTTCATGACTTTGGTGTCATTAAGCACTAGCAGATCACCTTCTTCGAACAGGTCGATAATGCCTGTGAACATGTGATCGTGATATTTACCCTTTGAGTCTAAGTGCAATAACCGCGAAGCACTGCGTGATTCGAGAGGGTAACGGGCAATAAGTTCATCAGGTAATTCAAAGGAAAAGTCAGACAGTTGCATATTTAGAAAAAAACACCGCAAAAATTGCGCCTAGTATAAACTTTTTCGCTTTTTTATGGCTGTGCTTCTGGCTTAAATCATGAAAAATGTTTAAATGGTCTAAAAGTGAACGATAATATTCACTTAGGGTTTGACAAGTTTTACAAACACGCTAATATACGCAACACAAACATACTTCCTCTCCCGAGGTGGTGAAATTGGTAGACGCGGCGGACTCAAAATCCGCTGTCAGAGATGACGTGTCGGTTCGAGTCCGACCCTCGGGACCATATTCAGAATCGTAAGATTCTACGAAAACCCCTAAGCTAACGGCTTAGGGGTTTTTTGTTGGGCTAGAACAATATCGATAGAATTTAAGAAATTAATAATTTAGTTCCAAGGGAGGGACTCGAATCGTTATCTAAACTTAAGCTTCTAATAACCTTTCAATTTTAGGCTCAATGAAGTCCTTAACCAAATTCAACAAGAACTTCATTTATTAAAGTCGAATCAAGATAGATACTAAGCTCTTATTCAAACAATATTTTTAATGATCTTTACTCTATTTAGAACTCGCATTTCTAACATCTTACAATTCTCTCCCTTAAAACATTTGTTGTATTTTTCTAAAAACTACTCACTTTATGTATCTAAAAACCTTTAATTGAAACTTCACATTTCTATTTTGAAAAGAAAGTTGCTCTTTTAATGTACTGTGTTAAAGTTTGTAGTAGATCATAATGATTATAAGTAATTTTCTTTGAGAGCGGTTCCGACCCAAAACGACAAAATCTGTGAGGCGGGCAATGACATTCCAACGTTTAGAACTAAACCAAGTTGAGCAGTTAAGTGCTTGCAGAATATCTTTGTTGCTTGGATTAAATGCCGAGCAGAACTATATCGAGCAATTTTTCCGGTTTAGTCTTCGTCTTTTGAAGTGTAAAAAAGCCTTATTAACTTTTAATCAAGAACCTTACTTTTGGCATCGTTGCCCAGATGGTATGACCGCCATTTCGTTTAAACCTTCAAAACATTTAAAACAGTGCTTTGCTAAACAACAGGTGATTAATCACCTACATCCTTCCTATCAAAATTTAACCAACTATTTAAAAGAATTAAATATTGAATGTAGTCGGGCGTTAGCAGTACATCTTTTACACCCTGATAAAACCTCTATGGGCTTCGCTGTTTTCTTTGATGACGATGCAGCTACATTTGAAGATGATGATATCCAGTTGTTACTTGATTACTGTTCTACTTTTATGCAGCAGGTTGAGTTGAAATTTAACTATGAAGAGTTAAACGAACTTTATGAACAACAAGTTGCGATTAACTCAAGTAAAACTAAATTTTTCTCGATTATTTCGCATGATTTACGTGCACCTTTTCATGGACTGCTCGGTTTTTCAGAAGTACTCGCCAAAGAGCGTGAAACTTTAGATGAATCAAGCATTCAAAATATTGCAGACTATTTATACGACACTTCGCAATCGACCTATAACTTGCTCGAAAGTTTACTGACATGGGCGATGGCTGAGGGTGGGCGTTTTGTGTATCACCCGATTAATTTTAACCTTAGACAAGTCAGTAATATCGTTTTTGATGTTTTATATACCTTAGCTTTAAAGAAAAATATTGAATTGGTGAATGCTGTACCAGAAGATTTAAAAATCTATGCCGATATCAATATGATGACCTCGGTGATTCAAAACTTAGTGTCAAATGCGCTGAAATTTACAGATGTTGATGGTTCGGGCAAAGTCTTTATTGAAGCCAAACAATCTGGTGAAAATGTTGAAATAACAGTTCGAGACACCGGTCTAGGCATGACCAAGCAACAAATGGCGAATTTGTTCCATCCACGTATTACAGCCAGCTTTAAAGGAACCGCAGGTGAAAAAGGTGCAGGCTTAGGTTTAAGCCTTTGTAAGCGTTTTGTCGAGATTAACCAAGGGCAAATTGATGTCAGCTCTAAAGAGGGTGTAGGAACAACATTTAAGGTTTTATTACCTTCAGCTCAAGAAAGTCATGAGACTCATGTCGAGCATTACTCTTCAGCGGAAGCAAAATTAGTCTAATCCCTTTTCCTACCACTACTCGAACTGCTATAACTAAAAAGAGAGTACGAGGAAAAGAGCTTTTTATATGAATGCGGAGCAGTTACAAAAAACATTGCGTGCTAGTCAGTATGCAGAACAAGTTTTAGGCCTGCATCAGGCTGTTTTAGAGCAAGATTACCAAATAGATCAATTTACTGCACCGCTCTCAACTGAACAGATTTATCAATTTGTACAAACCACATTAGATGGAATTGGCGACGAAACATCTTGGATGCGCGCACTTCGTATTTTGCGTGGCCGTTTAATGTTCCGCTGGATCTGGCAGGATGCCAATCAACTGACCGATGTTGTAACACTCACTCGCGAACTTTCTGATTTTGCCGATGCCAGTATTTGTGTGGCAAAGGCTTTTGCACGTGTGGCACTTGCGGCCAAACACGGCGAACCTTTGAGTTATTCAGGCAAGGTTCAAGATTTGATTGTCGTTGCCATGGGGAAGCTTGGTGCACAAGAACTTAATCTATCGAGTGATATAGACCTAATTTTTGCCTTTGATGAACAAGGCGAAACCAATGGTCGTAAATGCATTGATGTACAGCAGTTCTGTATTTTATGGGGACAAAAATTAATTTATTTGCTTGAACACATTACCGCAGATGGTTTTGTATTCCGAGTAGACATGCGCCTGCGTCCTTGGGGAGATGGCTCGGCATTAGCAATTAGCCATGCAGCTTTGGAAAAATATTTAAGTCAGCATGGTCGTGAATGGGAGCGCTATGCATGGATTAAAGCGCGTGTCGTAACTGGTGGTAAAGAAGGGCAAGACTTGTTAGAAATGACGCGTCCTTTTGTTTTCCGTCGTTATGTGGATTACACCGCCTTTGCTGCTATGCGTGATATGAAAGCGATGATTGAGCGTGAAGTTCTGCGTCGTCATATTGAGGATGATATTAAACTCGGGGCGGGTGGTATTCGCGAAATTGAGTTTATTGTGCAGGTATTCCAGCAGATTTATGGCGGGTCTAAACGTGAGTTACAAGACCGCCAATGTTTAGTCAGCCTTGAGCACATTGGCGAAGCAGGTTTGTTAGAAAAACAGGCCGTTTTAGAATTAGAAGATGCTTATCTGTTTTTGCGCCGTGTTGAACATGCCATTCAAGCCCTCAACGATCAGCAAACTCAGCTATTGCCCGAAGAAGTAGATCTAAGACAACGCATTATAGATACATTGGGTTTTGGTAGTTGGGGTGAGTTTATTGAGATTTTGGATGAGAAACGTCAAAAAGTAAAAGTTCAATTTAAGCAATTGATTGAAGATACTAGCTCTAATGCTGCGACTGAAAATTTTGGGCAGTTAGAACAGCAGCTAGACGAAGTATTAGATGATAAGGCTAAAAATTTGATTCATGAGTTCTGGCACGGTCATGCACTTAAAAAACTACCTTCAAATGCAGTTCAGCGGTTAAAAACATTTTGGCCGCATTTAATTGAAGTCATCTTACAGTCCGAGCAACCTCAAACCGCACTTTTGCGCTTAATGCCGCTGATTGAATCGGTCATGCGTCGGACAGTGTATTTAGTGATGCTGATTGAAAGTAAAGGGGCATTGCAACGCTTAGTTAAAATGGCGACCGTAAGTCCATGGATTTGTGAAGAGCTAACACAATATCCGGTACTGCTTGATGAGTTTTTATCGATGGACTTTGAGTTGCCAAAACGCAAGGACTTGGAAGACTCATTACGTCAGCAGTTGCTTCGTATTGAGATTGATCAAGTTGAAGACCAAATGCGGGCACTTCGCCTGTTTAAAAAGAGCAATGTGCTCACTGTCGCTGCAAGTGATGTGTTAGCTGAAAGCCCACTAATGAAGGTATCCGATGCGTTAACCGATATTGCTGAAGTGAGTGTAAATGCAACCCTCCATTTAGCTTATCAGACTGTAGCAAAGCGTCATGGTTATCCATGTGATGTCGATGGTAAACGTTGCTCACTCGACTACAAGGCCTTTGCTGTCATTGGTTACGGCAAGGTAGGTGGCATTGAGCTGGGTTATGGCTCCGATTTAGATCTTGTCTTTATTCATTATCTAGATGAACAAACTGATACGGATGGAACAAAGTCTATTACTGGCTTTGAGTTTGCGATGCGTGTCGCTCAAAAGTTTATGTCTCTGATGACCACTCAAACGCTTGATGGCCGTGTCTATGAAATTGATACACGCTTAAGACCCTCCGGTGAGGCTGGTTTATTGGTCACAAGTCTTAAGGCCTATGAACACTATCAGTTGAAAAGTGCATGGCTTTGGGAACATCAGGCATTAGTTCGAGCACGTTCTATTGCTGGCGATGAGGTACTTTGCCAGAAATTCGAAATATTTCGCCGTGAGATCTTGACTCAATCTAGAGATGAGGCTTATGTTCGTGAAGAAGTGTTGAAAATGCGTCAGAAAATGAAAGACCACCTAGGTTCATCTTCTGAACAAAAAAAACATGGTATTTTTCATTTAAAACAGGATGCAGGTGGTATCGTCGATATCGAATTTATGGCACAGTATGCTGTACTTGCGTGGAGCGGGACGAACCCCGATCTCGCCCATTATTCTGATAATGTAAGAATTTTAGAAGATGCTGCTAAAGCAGACTGCTTATCCAGTGAAGATGCCACAGCATTAATTCGAGCCTATCTTAGTGAACGTGCCGAAAGCCACCGCTTAGCCCTTGCGAATCAATCCATGCAAGTAAGCGCAGCGGACTGGCGTAGTACCCGTGCGGTCGTTTGCAATTTATGGCAAAGATTAATAGACCCAACCGCCTCGGTTGAGTTGGATAGTGAATGATTTTATAACAATTTGGAGTGTTCCATGAATTTGGCTGATCGTGATGGTTTTATTTGGCAAGATGGGCAATTAGTTGATTGGCGTGATGCAAAGATTCACGTCTTAACGCATACTTTGCACTACAGTATGGGTGTATTTGAGGGTGTCCGTGCTTATGAAACCCCTAAAGGTACTGCCATTTTCCGTCTGCAAGACCACACAAAACGTTTGTTAAATTCAGCTAAAATTTATCAAATGAAAGTACCGTATGACCAAGCAGCGCTTGAGCAAGCACAAATTGATGTCGTACGTGAAAATAAATTAGCTTCTTGCTACTTACGTCCGCTTATTTGGATTGGTTCAGAAAAACTTGGTATTGCAGCAACAAATAACACCATTCATGCCGCAGTTGCAGCATGGGCATGGGGTGCCTACCTAGGTGATGAAGCAATGGCGAAAGGTATTCGCGTTAAAACTTCTTCATTTACTCACCATCATCCAAACGTGACGATGTGTAAAGCAAAAGCGTCTGGTAACTACACATTATCGATTCTTGCTCACCAAGAAGTTGCCCATTGTGGTTACGATGAAGCAATGTTAATGGACCCACAAGGTTATGTATGCCAAGGTTCAGGTGAAAACGTATTCTTGATTAAAGATGGCGTTTTACATACTCCAGATATTGCTGGTGGTGCGCTTGATGGTATTACACGTCAAACTATTATGACGATTGCTAGAGATCTTGGTTATCAAGTTGTTGAGCGTCGTATTACTCGTGACGAATTCTATATTGCTGATGAAGCATTCTTTACTGGTACTGCCGCAGAAGTGACGCCAATTCGTGAATATGATGATCGTCAAATTGGCGAAGGTTGCCGTGGCCCGATTACCACTGAAATTCAAAAGACTTTCTTTGATGCGGTTCAAGGTAAAAACCCGAAATATGAACACTGGTTAACTTACGTAAAATAAGTTAATCCGTTAACATAAAAAGGCGAACTTTGGTTTCGCCTTTTTATTTTTGGCTTATGGAGTTTTTATGCATATTGTCTATGTCTCTGATGGTAAGGCAGGGCATCGTTCACAAGCATTAGGCTTGTTTCAGGCGATGCAAAGACAACAGGCAGATACAACTTTTGAAGAGATCCTCATTACTGATTTACCTATTATTTCTCTAATTCAGGCACTTTTTTCTTCAAAAAACTCCTTATTTAAACAAGCCCCCGATTTTATATTTGGAGTGGGGAGTCACACTCATTTTCGGGTCTGGTTACTCGGTAAAATTTTTAGAAAAGCTAAAACTATTATTTTGATGAAGCCTAACTTACCCGTGGTTTGCTTTGATTATGCTGTTATTCCAGAGCATGACGGTATTCACGCCGATAGCCATGTGATTGTCACGCGTGGTGCATTAAATCCAATTCGTAATGAAAATCGTCATCAGGCAGCCAGAGTTTTAATGGCATTAGGCGGTTCATCTAAACGACATCAATGGAATCAAGACAAAGTATTAAGCAGTGTTCAAAAAATTGTTGAGCATAATCCAGACGCTGAAATTATTCTGACGACTTCACGCCGAACCCCAACAGAATTTATCGATATTTTAAGGCAGCAAAGCTTTGCCGAGCATTTAAAAATATTTCCGGTTGAGCAAACACCTCAAGGCTGGATTTTTGAAGAAATGCAAAAAGCAGAAGCTGTTTGGGTGACCGAAGACAGCGTATCTATGATTTTTGAGGCGCTGACAGCGGGTTGTCGAGTCGGGGTAATGGCAATGGACCGTTTGAAAGACGACCGCATTACCCACTCAGTTGATCAAATGTTAGAATCAAAGTTAATTTCACAGCAGACTTGTGTTGTACAGTTACCACAACCTTATGCTTTTAAAGAAGCAGACCGTGTGGCAACATATCTTTTAGCGAAAAATTAAATTTTTTATTTTGAGTAAATAAATGAAAATATTGCATATTGCGAATTTTGGCTTTAATAAACAAGGCGCCCATTTTTACTGCACAGACCGTAAAATTTCTGCCGGATTAATTGAAAATGGCCATTTCGTTTATGACTTTAGTTTTCGTGACATGGCTCGCATGGGAACCATTTTTAAAACAAAAAAACTGGGTGCCAGTTGGGCCAATAAAGAAGTACTAAAGGTCGTTAATAATATTGAACCTGATCTGGTACTCATCGGGCATAGTGATTTAATGAGTCCAGATGTTCTAAAACAGATTAAAGAATCTTACCCAAATACTAAAATTGCATTTTGGTATGTTGACCCGCTTTATCTCGAAAGCAAACTCGATTTCGTAAAAGCATTTTCGCCTTATCTGGATGCTATTTTCTGCACAACAGGCGGAGAATATCTACAAAAATTAAAGCAGCCTCATTTAAGCGTAGCCTATTTACCAAATGTGGGCCACCGTAATGTAGAAACGCTACAACAATTTTCAAACGCTAACACAGACAAGACTTTTATTTTCTGTGGCGTGGTCTATAAAGAACCTGAGCGAGAAAAATTCTTAAAAGATTTGGCAGATGCTCTGCAACAAGGCCATGTGAACTATCAATATTATGGTTGCTTTGAGCAACCAGGTGTTTACGGTAAAGGTTATTATAAGGTTCTGTCTGAAACAAAAATGGGACTCAATTACTCACGCCGTAATGATGTAACCTTGTATAGTTCTGACCGTATTGTACAGCTCACTGGTAATGGTTTACTCACCTTTAGCCCAAGAATTCCTGGCTTTGAAAAACTCTACACTGAGCAGGAAGTGGTCTACTTTGATGATCAGTTCGATTTGGCCAGAAAGATACAATTCTTTGATCAGAATCCAGAGCAAGCTAAAAAAATAGCGAAAGAGGGATGGGAGAAAACACGCAAATCTTTCAATGCTAAGCGCATCACCCAATTTATGGTTGAAGTGACATTTAAGCAGTCCCTTTCAGAAGATTATGAATGGTCACATGAGGTTTATGCATGATGTGGTTTTTGTACGTTGCTGTAGGCCTACTAGCACTTGCTGCACTATTATATGTGCTGGGTAATTATACTTTCTGGCTTCCGTTTCGTTCGAGCAAACTACCACGCATTGTGATGCTGCATCAGGTAACCCCTAAAGATGCGGCCTCTGGCATGAATATGCCTCCTGAAAAGTTTGAACGACTATTGCAGTTGTTGACGCGTAAAAAAACTACTTTTTGCTTTGTCTCTGAGCTTGAACAATATCGTGGTCAAAAGAACGTTGTTGCTTTAAGTTTCGATGATGGATTTATGGATAATTATCTATATGCCTATCCATTACTTAAAAAATATAATGCAAAAGCTACCATTTATTTGGCGACGCAAATTGAAGGAATCGAAAAGCTAACTCATGAGCAAATCCATGAAATGGCAAATTCTGGCTTCATAGAGTTTGGTGCGCATACACAACATCATGTGAACTTACTTAAGCTTGATGATCAAACCGCTTATGACGAAATGCTCCAGTCTAAACAAGATGTTGAAGCTTTGGTTGGAAAATGCCCTAGCTTTGCTTATCCGTTTGGTCGATTTAACGAAAAGCACCAGAAAATGGCGCAAGAGATTGGCTTTAAAAACGCAGTATCGACTCGTAAAAAAATCGAAGCGTATGAAGCAGTTAATCAATTTAATATTCCACGTGTCAGCACGCATGGTGCCATGAATGCTTTACAGATGCGTATCGCCCTTGCTAAAGGACGTTATAAGTTATGAATAAAATTCCATGTAGTGTCTATATTGTCACTTTAAATTGTGGCGCTTGGTTAGAGCAAACTTTGCAAAGTGTCAGTGAGTTTGATGAAGTTATTATTTTAGACTCTGGCAGTACTGACAATACTTATGAAATTGCACAGCGCTTTGAAAATACCCAAATTTCTCACCAAGATTGGCAAGGTTATGCTGGGCAAAAAAGTTTGGCTTTAGCAAAATGCCGAAATGATTGGGTACTCAATTTAGATGGTGATGAAGTCTTATCTAACGAGTTAAAACAAGAAATTGTTGAAACGATTCAACAGAATAAGCTTGATGCATTAATCACACCCATTAATGATGTTTTCTTAGGGGTTCCCAACAGTAAACATACTAAAAAACATGCAAAGGTGCGTTTTTTTCGCAAGTCTAAAGGGCATTATGACCTAGCCAATAAAGTCCATGAAAATGTGATTGTGGATGGTGAATCTCAGCGCGCTCAACATGATATTTATCATTATGGCGAGTCGAGCATTTTCGTGAAAGTCGAAAAAAATAACCAGTATTCCAACCTAAAAGCATTAGAGAAATACCAAAAAGGAAAGTCTCCAAGCATTGCAAAATTGGTTTTGGTGATGCCGGTGACTTTTATGAAGTCTTATTTTATTCGCCGTAGTTTCTTAAATGGTTGGCGTGGTTTCGTAAATAGTATGATTAATGCGTTTTATGCATTTCTAAAAGAAGCTAAGTTGTTTGAGCAGACTCTGAATAAAGATAAAAATAAGTAGGCAAGCTATGAAAATTGTTCAGGTATTGGCAACGAGCGGTGGAATTGGTGGATTAGAGCAGCACACTTTTAACTTGGTTAATGAGCTTGCTTTGAATCATGAAGTGCATGTGATTGCACATCCTTGCTATGTAGATAAGTTTAGCCAGAAGGTACATTTTCATGTTGTCGATTTTGCACGTAGCCGCTGGAATATTTTTTTACTTTGGCAACTTAAAAATCTGATCCAACAAATTCAACCTGCTATTGTTCATGCACAAGCTGGAAAGGCGGCTGAGTTGATTGCCCGAATTAAGCCATTTTTATCTGGCCCAAAGTTTGTTACAACCGTGCACGGCACTAAAAAAAATAAATCTGCCTATTTAGCCGGCGATGCGGTTATTGCTGTGAGCCAAGCACTCACACAAGGGATTCCAAAGTCGAAAGCACATGTAGTTTACAATGGGGTTTATCCTCAACCTGCTCTTACAGCTGAAAATAAAGAAAAATTACTTCAATCTATCCAAAAAGATTTTGCTGAGCTAGACCTTAACAAAAAAGTTGTCATGTGTATTGGACGTCTAGAACCAGTAAAAAATATCAGTTTATTGATTGAGTCGATGCAACAGATTGATGCCAATTTATGGATTGTAGGCGATGGTTCACTTCGAGCAAGTTTAGAGAAACAAGTCAGTGAACTTAATATGCAAAGTCGAGTCGCTTTTCTTGGGTTTAGAACTGATGCTCGAGATTTGGTTCAGTTGGCAGATGTTGTAGTTTTATCTTCTGACCGCGAAGGTTTTCCATTGGTGATGGTTGAGGCTTTACAGGCCGATAAAGCAATGGCTTCAACCAAAGTCAACGGTGTGATTGAGTGGCTGCCAGAACAATATCTGGCAGAAATTGGTGATGCACAAGGTTTAGCTAAAGCCATTCAAACTGCACTTAAACCAGCTGCACAAGATGATTTTAGCCCACTTTATACAAAAGCCAAGGCTGAGCTCACTGTGCCAGCCATGGCTGAGCAGACGCTTAATATTTATAAGCAGCTGTTAAAAACTTAATTATTTTTTGGTGTAAGACGAATGGCGTCAAGTACCACAAAGTTATCTTCGACATTAATAGTATGGCAACCGTCATCTGCCTGATTCCAGTCAGGCAAAACCACTTCTAGCAATTTTTCTTCATAAGCTGTTGGGCTGAGCTGAGTAATCGCCTTTAATTCGATATTCCCACCATAACGCTTTAAAGAATCTTGACTTGGTCGAACCAGTTGCCCTTTATAAATAAAAGGCTTGCCCGCCATACGAAACTGCTGATTGCCTCTGCACACTGGATTCATTGGGTGCTCTTGCCAGTTAGGATTCAAAATATCTTCGGTAAAGAAAAGATCTAAGCGGTCACCAAACTTCTTACAATCACGCCGCGTTGAAGTAAAAAGATACCATAAGCCTTCGTGATAAAAAGGTGTGCTGTCTACTGCTTCGATATTTTCGATTAGATTAGAATACTTTTCCCATTTCAGTGGAAACTCAGTACATGTCCAAAGCTCAATGGTTTTATTAGCCGAAGTCTCTGGAATCATGTACCAAGTGTCTTTTACTTTAAATATACAAGGATAAGAGAGGTGATAGTCGAGTTTTAAGATTGTCTCAGGTGATGTGTAGGTGCCATCCTTAAAGACTTCTAAAACAGAAAGAAAGCCGACAGGATGCTGATCATCGACTTCTTCAAAAAAAATAAAATGACGGCCATTTTCATAAGCATAAAAGCTATCTGCAAATGTAAACTTTTTAGGGGAATGGATCTCAAAGAGTGAATGTAATTGCTCAAGTGTTGTAAAGGGTTGTTCTAGCCAGCCGAAACGCATATACCAATGAGAGTCAAAAGATTTTGCTTTTTTTGCTTGTTGGTATTTGTACCATTTTTTTTGAATTGAACGAATCATGACAATACAAGAAAATAAAAAAGATATATTAACTCTATTTTACATTAGATATGATACTTGCTGTTTAAAAGGGGAATAGCTTAATGAAGATTTATGTTGTAACTATCGAAGATGAAAAATCACCTCGTTTAAGTAAATTCCTCGGCCAAAATTTTTTTGAAAAAGGAAATTTACCTATAACGAAGGTAGGAATTAAAGGGGGAGAACTTTCAGCAAAAGAATATTTTGAAAAAGCTGTAAAAGGACGCTCTAAACCATTAACTCCAGCAGAGTTAGGTTGTACCTTGTCTCATTTAAAAGCTTTAGAGCTTTTTCTTGAATTGGAAGATGAATATGCATTGATTTTTGAAGATGACGCTATTTTACCCCATGACTTAAATCTCCAAGATTTGGAAACAGAACTCAAAAAACTTAATTTGCCTAAAAATATTTTGCTTAGTTTAGGCGGTATACAGATGAAAGAAAGTTTAAAAGTTAGAGGAATATTAAAAAATGAGAAAATTTTTAATAAAGATATATTAGAAGTACATCCTCACTTTTATAATCGTGTAAATTATGCTGTCGCGTATATCGTTGATCGTGAAATGGCTAAAAATTTAATTGCTTATCATCATTTAATTAGAAAAGCAGATGACTGGAGTTATTTGTTTGACTTCAGTGAGAATTCTCATATCTTGATGACATATTTAGTAGATCATCCCGTAATTAACTTAGGTGAAAAGGATACGCAGTTAAGTGCAATCGAGGGAGAGCGTGCAAAATCTTTAGATTTACCTAAAAGTCGCTATGGTGAATCTATAAATTATAATTTTGCGAAATTAATATATAAAAAATATCCCTTAAATAAATAAGTTTAAAAATAAAAAGAGGTAATTAAATTACCTCTTTTTTAAAAATCCAAAAAAGAATTATTTTTAAATTTATTTTTAAGCACATAGGGAATTAAGAGTGCTCGATCAGATCCGATTAATTTAATGAGGAAGGGCATTTGATCAGGTCTATGTTTTAAAACTAAAGCTTCAATGAAATAAATATTACATTTCAAATCAATATTTTGATATAAAAAGGCATTTTTATCACAATTAATCAGCGAGATACTGGTTGGCATTTCTCGTAAGACTTTTTGACAAGCCACATAAGCGATTAGATACTCAAGTAGTCCTATATTTTGAAAGTATTCACAATAATTCGGTTTTGTATTTCTGATTTCAGAAATATAGTTTTTAACTCCAAGCTTTAAAGCATAAGATAATTCATCTAACCATTTTTTAAAGAAAATATTTCCTTTTTCTGAGGCAAGTAACCAATTCTCTATAACAGGATATTCTTTTACTGTCGTATTCGCAGCTCGATAATATGCAAAAGCAGATGTTTTATTGTTTTTACAAACATCGGTAATCCATTCAAGATTAGTATAGGTTATAATACTTGCATCTAGCCATATTCCTCCATAATAATAAAGAAGATAAAATCTTAATAAATCTGATTTTTGTTGGGGAGTTAAATTTTTGTAAGCTGAAAAATCAAAATCACAAAATTCTGATATGTTTTCAGAATTTAAAATATAAACTTGATATTCTGGATTTAATTGTCTTACTTGATTAAAACACCTTTTTACCAGTTCAGGTATTTCTGAGTCCCAATACATCCAAATTATCTTAGGTATAATAATTTGGGAATTAGCCAAAGGATTTAAAATAATAGGATCTGCAAAGTTTTCTGAATCAATATTCTTAAATCTTATATCTTTGTAGAACCTTAAATTAAATAATAAATAACGAAAAATTTTTCTTGTAGATTTTCGTAGACCCATAACAACCTCAAATGATAAATAGAAATATCTTTTTATTTATCGGCATTGCCTTTTAAAACCATATAAATCAGTGCAACAAAAATAAGCAATGCACCTGCTAGGCTGCTTATGCAGAAATAAAGAATACGTTGATTTGTATTGATATTAAATAATTCATTTGCAAGGATATAGCGCATGAAAAACCATTGCGCCAGAGAGAATACAATTACGATTAAAGCATGTCGACGTACATCAGAGCGCATTGCCATAATGAATTACCAAGGGAGAAAAAGTGGTGATATTATGCCACTGACCTGCCTATTCGCAAAGCATAGCTTACTTAAGTGAATTATGTTATTGATATTAATTGATAAAAAACCCTGCATAAGCAGGGTTTTTTAATTTGAAAATCTAAAAATTATTTAGATTCTTCAGCTTTTGGCTTTTCACGTAAGCGGATGCCCAAGTCACGAAGCTGATTTGCTTCAACAGGAGCAGGTGCTTGAGTAAGCGGACATTCAGCAGTCTTAGTTTTAGGGAACGCAATAACGTCACGAATTGAAGTCGCGCCAGTCATTAACATCACTAAACGGTCAAGACCAAATGCTAAACCACCATGAGGAGGGGCACCGTAACGAAGCGCATTTAGCAAGAAGCTGAATTTCTCTTCTGCTTCTTCATCAGAAATACCAAGCGCTTCAAAAATCGCTTTTTGCATTTCTAACGTATAAATACGAAGCGAACCACCACCAACTTCAGTACCGTTCAATACCATGTCGTAAGCAACAGAAAGTGCTTCGCCTGGATTGCTCTTCACTTCTTCTACGCTTGATTTTGGTAGCGTGAATGGATGGTGAACAGAAGTCCATTTGCCATCGTCAGTTTCTTCAAACATTGGGAAGTCGACAACCCAAAGTGGAGCCCACTCACAAGTTGAAAGATTCAAATCATGGCCAATCTTCACACGAAGAGCGCCCATTGCATCATTTACAACTTTAGCTTTATCTGCACCAAAGAATACGATATCACCATCTTGTGCACCGACACGTGCCAACAGTTCAAGTACGATCGGTTCAATAAATTTCACGATTGGAGATTGAAGACCTTCAATTCCTTTAGCAAGTTCATTAACTTTGATATAAGCCAAACCTTTTGCACCATAGATGCCAACGAATTTGGTGTATTCATCGATTGCACTACGTGGCAATGACGCCGCACCTGGAACACGTAAAGCAACAATACGGCCTTTAGGATCTTTTGCAGGACCCGCAAATACTTTGAACTCTACTTCTTGCATTAAGTCTGCAACATCGACGAGTTTCAATGGAATACGCATATCAGGTTTGTCTGATGCATAGTCACGCATTGCATCTGCATACGTCATGCGTTGGAATTTATCGAATTTAACGCCAAGAAGTTCATCGAACATCTTCACAGTGAGGACTTCCATTAAGTCCATAATGTCATCGTCACTCATGAACGATGTTTCAACGTCGATTTGAGTAAATTCTGGTTGACGATCAGCACGTAAGTCTTCGTCGCGGAAACATTTTGCGATTTGGTAGTAACGATCAATACCACCCACCATCAACAATTGTTTGAATAATTGTGGTGATTGTGGAAGTGCATAGAAACTACCATTTTGTACACGACTTGGTACTAAGTAGTCACGCGCACCTTCAGGTGTTGCACGTGTCAAAATAGGTGTTTCAACGTCCAAGAAACCATTATCTTCGAAATAATTACGAATAAGATTGGTCAATTTAGAACGGAAGCGTAAACGATCCAACATTTCAGGACGACGAATATCTAAGAAGCGATATTTCAAACGAATTTCTTCAGAAATATTGGTATTTTCATCATTTAATGGGAATGGTGGAGTTTCAGAAGCGGCAAGAACTTCGATGTCTTTACCTAAAACTTCAATTTGACCACTCACCATGTTGGCATTTTCAGTACCTTCATAACGGCGACGAACACGACCTGTAATTTTTAATACATATTCAGAACGTGCTTTATCTGCAGTTGCAAATGCTTCTGGAGTATCTGGGTCAATAACCACTTGAACGAGACCATCACGGTCACGCATATCAAGGAAAATAACACCGCCATGGTCACGGCGACGATGTACCCAACCGCATAGTGTAACGGTTTGGTCGATTTGGGCTTCAGTTAAAGAGCCACAGTAATGAGTTCGCATCATAATGAAGATTATCCAAACTATATTGGCTGAAAAGACGGATGCGTAAACCGCGCACCGTCAAAAAAAATAAGTTTTCGATTATGCCTTGTTGCATGGTTTGTCACAAGAAGTAGATCAAAAAACCGCAGAAATTAAGCGAAAAATGAGCAATTTGGCAGCAAGATTTCCAAATTATCCCAATCGTTGTTGTCTATCCAAAAATAGGAAAAGTAAGCAACCTAAACTAAATGTGCTGAGCCAACCTTGCATAAACTCATTAATAGAACGGCCAGTGAAATAGTAAGTGTCGGCGTGCCAAACCTCATGTGGAATGTAGCGGGCATAATCCCAAAAAGAAAATAAACCTAAGAGTGTAGATAGTATAAAAAGAGTCCACGCAAAAACTTTAATTTTTCTACTTACTTTCCAATGTTGTTTATAGCGTTGGTAATAGTGCAAACACATCCAAGCGAGAAAAGGCAAAGCAAGAGCAGAGGAGCCAAGTTGTAAAAGACGATGTAATGGATAAGGATGACCAAAAAGATGAACAGTCGTTGCTAATACATCTTTAAATGCAAAAGTTCGGAAGTCTGCATGCGTTAATCCATCCCAAATCAGATGAGTTGCAATGCCTAACGCTAGTGCAAGCAATGTTCCAATCACAAATATAGAAATACGTTTTAAAGAATTGAGCGCAAGATCATGTTGCACACCAAAAAAACGGTAAATCACTGGGCGATAAAGAAAATACCAAATTGCACAAAAGACGAGGCCTAACGTAAGGTTGGGATAAACCAGACCTTTCCATTGGTGAGTCAGCATGCTGGCATGAACTGTAAATAAGCGGTAAAGATCGGGTGTCATACTCCCAATTGCTAAAGCGGCAATTGGCAAAGTGTTTTGGCTAAGCTTGGATAGAGGCGGAGCTATAACGGCATGAGAGATTGTAAAAGGCATTAGAAATCAAAAATTACTCACATCATTCAAACAAACAGTCTAGCGAATCATCGGTTAATAAATGTTTTTTATTGCAAAAGAATTGAAATGTTATAATATAACAAAACAAGACGCGTAACGATTAGAGAATCACCTCATGTTGTTCTATAAAAATATTTTGACCTTATCCATTTTAGCTGTCATATCCGTTCCTTCGTTTGCAGCAGAAAATGAAAATGTTGAAAAGTTAGAAACTATTCGAATTAAGGCTCATCCACTTGAGCAAACTTCACAAGATTTTGCTGTCGCAGATACAGTCGTTGATCAAAAGCATTTATCGCAAGGTGCTGCCACCATTGGGGACGCACTCAGTAGCGAAGTGGGAATTTATGCTAATCAGTTTGGGGCTGGTTCGAGTCGTCCAGTCATTCGGGGACAAGATGGTCCACGTGTTAAGGTGCTTCAAAATTCATCAGAAAATATTGATGTCTCGACCTTGTCTCCTGACCACGCGGTAACTGTAGACCCTGTTCTTGCAAAACAAGTTGAAGTGATTCGAGGCCCATCTACTTTGCTATTTGGTGCTGGAACTGTCGGTGGTTTAGTCAATGTAATTGATAACAAGATCCCTACGCAAATGCCTGAAAACGGTTATGAAGGACAAGTTGGCTTACGTTACAACACTGGAAGTGATGAAAAACTAGCGAGCGCTGGTGTAACTGTCGGTTTGGGCAGCCAAGTGGCTTTACGCGTTGAGGGGCTAACACGTGATGCGAATAACTACATTGCACCAAACTATATTCATGAAGGTGAAAAAGAGCGTCGTGTAGACAATACTTTTGCTCAGGGTGATTCAGTTAACGTCGGGTTATCTTGGATTTATGACCGTGGTTATACAGGCATTTCTTATAGCAACCGTCGAGACCAATATGGTTTACCTGGGCATAGCCATGAATACGAAAGTTGTAGTGCTCATCTAACAGGAAGACCGCATTTAGATTGTGGCGATCATGACCATAATCATGAAGGCCATAGTGATGAAGAAGCTCACGACCATGGACATGAAGAAAATGAGCATGAACATGGCGGCCCATGGATTGACTTAAAATCCGAGCGTTATGATTTTAAAACTGAGTTAAATGATCCTTTTGCGGGCTTTCAAAAGTTACGTGCTCAGGCAAGTTATACTGACTATCAACATGATGAAATTGAAGAAGAGACAATTGCGACCCGATTCCAAAACAAGGGCTATGACGGACGTATTGAGTTAGTACATAACCCGATTGCTGATTGGGAAGGCGTCATTGGTGCACAGTTGGGCCAGCAAAAATTAGATTTAACTGGCGAAGAAGCCTTTATGGCTCCGACCACTACCAAAAAGTGGAGCGTATTTGCCTTAGAACATAAACAATGGAAAGACGTACATTTTGAGCTTTCTGCACGTGCAGATCAGCAAGAAATTGACGTAGATGATAACTCTAAACAAGATTTTGATGGTTCTGCATTTTCTTATGCTGGTGCTGCAAATTGGGAGTTTGCGCCAAACTATAAACTTTCTTTTGTCGCTTCACATCAAGAACGTTTACCTTTAGCTCAAGAGTTATATGCAAATGGTGGGCACTTTGCGACCAATACTTATGAGTTAGGAAACGATCAACTCAGTAAGGAAAAATCGAATAATGTTGAGTTAGGTTTGCATTATGACAATGACAAACTTGACTACCATTTTCATGTTTATCATAACTGGTTTGATGATTATATCTATGCGCAAACCCTTGACCGCTATAAAGACTTCCGTTTAGTTCAATACACCCAAGATAAAGCACGCTTCTATGGTGCAGAGGGTGAAATCGGTTATCAAATTACCCCAATGTACAAGATCAGTGCTTTTGGTGATTATGTACGCGGTAAAATTGATGCCGAAGGAAATGCACCACGCATTCCAGCAGGCCGTTTAGGGACTAAAGTCGATGCAGACTTCGGTGATGGTTTTAGCGGTTCTGCCGAGTATTATCATGTCTTTAACCAAGACAAAATCGCGGCATACGAGACTGAAACTGAAGGCTATAACATGCTCAATCTTGGTGTGGCATATTCTGGGCAATATGGTGTAAAAACAGATTATCGCGTCTATATGAAAGCGAATAACTTGTTAGACGACACGGTTTATCAACATGCATCGTTCTTATCAAATATTCCACAAGTTGGGCGCAATTTTACAGTAGGTGTTGATTTTAAATTTTAAGGCTTTAACACGAAACTAAACTTGAAAAATCAATCCAAAAGACCTAATTTGAAAGCATCAAGTTAGGTCTTTTTTATGCGTATTTTTCAGCGAATTCATCAAAAAATAAATTGGTCAGGGCGTCGTTATATGGCGGTATTACTTTGCGTTGTTGCTATTGCATATCTTGCATCGGCAATTTACCACACAGTAAAACCATTGCCACAAGGCATCAACTTTAGTGGCAAGCTTAGACATGCCGACGTTAAATTTTTAGCAGATAAAACCTATCTTGATGCAAAAGGCCAACAGCAGCTTGATCAGCATATCTTTAATGAAATCTTGAAAATGATTGATGAGGCGCAAACCACCATAGTCGTGGATATGTTCTTGTTTAATTCAGAAGTTGGTGATTCAAAAATAAAGCAAAGACCACTTATGCAAGAGTTAACCGATGCATTGGTAAGTAAAAAAAGACAAAATCGCCAAATTCAGATTGTAATGATTACTGACCCGATTAACTCGGTCTATGGGGGCTTAAAACCTGAAAATTACCGTCAGTTACGTCAAGCGGGTGTTGATGTAATTGAAACCAATTTAGGCCCATTACGTGCGTCTAACCCATTCTGGTCAGGTTTATGGTACATCTGCTGCCAGAATGTTGGAAATAATCCTGAAAAAGGTTGGTTACCCAATCCGTTCGGTGATGAAAAAATTACACTGCGTAGCTATTTAAACTTATTTAACTTTAAGGCAAATCATCGTAAAACCGTGGTCGTCGATACCGATGCGGGCTGGAAATCACTCGTAACTTCTGCAAACCCACACGATGGTAGTTCTAGACACTCAAATGTTGCGTTGGTTGTAACGGGAGCCATAGCAGCAGATGTTTTACAATCTGAAGCCGCAGTTGCACGAATGTCGGGAAGTAGTGCACCCTCGCTCATTTTAGGTGATTTTGAAAAAGACGTAACCAAACCTCAAGTCCAAGTCTTAACTGAAGGGGCAATTTATCAATCTGTATTGAAATTGATTAACTCGGCTAAGCCTAAAGAGCATCTTGATTTGAGTATGTTCTATTTATCTGAACGTAAGATTATTCAGGCTCTAAAAAGTGCTCAAGAAAGAAGTGTTATTGTCCGAGTTCTACTTGATCCAAATAAAGATGCTTTTGGCCGACAAAAGAATGGTATTCCAAACCGTCAGGTGGCTTCAGAGCTACATGCTGTGGGCATTCCAATCCGTTGGTGTGACACACATGGTGAGCAGAACCATAGCAAAATGATATTGAAATATAATGCTCAACAAGCTGAGTTGATTGTAGGATCGGCTAATTTTACAGCCCGTAATTTAAAAAATTATAACCTTGAAACTGACATGCTGGTCATTGGAAAAGTTCAAAATCAAGTCTTTAAAGATGCTCAAGATTACTTCAATACATCATGGTCAAACCTGCAAGGTAAACAGATGAGCTTGGACTATGCGAAGTATGCAGATGAGTCAAAAGTGAAATACTGGATTTATCGTTTTATGGAATGGTCAGGATTGTCGACTTTTTAATTCTATTTTTTATATAAACGGTAAGACTCTATATTCACGACGGAGTCTTACTTAGTTTCATCGTAAGCTTGAAGCTTATTCGTTGCCGTGATTTTGTACAAAATTGGCAAGATGATTGGCGACATGGATGTCGCCGTTTCACTGTGTGGCAGGGAAGCTACATCAGTGAAACAATGGTTTTTGTCACTTTTGACCTTTCAAAAGTGAGGCATTAGCCTATACAAAAGACATTAGAACATCACTGTAAGTAAAGGCTGTGCAATAAGAAGGATAAAACTAAATAATATGATTTTAAGGCGCTGGCGGAATCAATTGATCCAAAGTCTTATCATCTAACTTTTCTAATTCACTCAAATCAGTCTTAATTTTCCACTGTGACTCATCATCTACAGGATTTGGTAAACGTGCCTCAAGCCAGTCACAGACCACATCTGGAGAAAACTCCGGATGATTACATTGAATAATCCACGATAAAAAATCTTTTGCTTCACCGTTCATATAAGGCGGTGGAGAAACAGGAAAGAATAAGGTCGGTAGGCGTTCATTTGTTGATAGGTAGTTTAAAACATGCCCTAATTCTTGAACTGTTTGCCATGCAAGTGGGTGTTCTACATCAATACTGAACTTAAACCACCAAGCATGTTCGCCATCTGCTCCATGAGCCATGATACGGGCTTCTTGTACGGTTGGAACTTTGCAAAAAAATTGATGAAGACGTTCAAAACTGATTTCAGACACAGCAATTGACCTAGCTAGAAAAAAGCTAATGTTAGCATAGATACAGATTCTTCATATTTTCTTTATAGTCATTACAAACCTTAGCAATCTCATCTGTTTTATTCATGGTTTCTCCTTGACTGTCTTTTAATCTAGCTTCATATCAGGATAAAAAGGAAATGGGCCATGAAAAAGCCAATCGTTCTTGTACTTTCGACATTAATGTTGGGTATATCAGCTACCGCGATGGCCGATACAAATCATCGTTGGGATAATAATCATGGTAGAGACCATGACCGATATGAACATCGTGATCGCGATGACCGTCGCCATGATTACCGTAATGATCATCGAGCTCCACAGTGGTCAAATGCGGATCGTGGAAAGCACTATGGTCGTTATGTTGCATTCAAGCGTGGTGAACGTATTCCTACTCAATACCGCAATAACCGCTACTATGTTTCAGACTGGCGATCGCATCGCTTATATGAGCCACCACGTGGATATCATTGGGTTAAAACGCCTAACCAATATTTACTTGTAGACTCAAAACATCAAATTTATCGTGTTCGTTAATTTTGAAATAAAGAATATATAAATGGCCTCAATGTTGAGGCCATTTTTTTATGCTAATTCGTCATCTTGCGGTTGAGGGGGCTTTAAGGTTGTTGGTGTTTTTGCATGTTTTTCTTTCATCACAGAAGGATAATTCCAAGATGCAAAACGAACGACTAAGATCGAAAGCGCTAAAATAAGAATCGATCCTGTAATAATGACTTGGTCCATATCCGCTTTATGGTCGTGTTGAATATCTGAAATGAGTAGGCGGGTTAAAGCTGTAATCGCAACATAAATAAGGAAACGTACTGGCATATGATTGGTTTTAAAGTAAATGCCAACCATTGCCCCAAGTTCTAAATATATAAATAACAATAAAATATCATCAATTGAAGCATACTTTTTGATGGTCAAAATTTCAAAAACAGTATTAGCTGCGGACCAAGCTACCATACAGCCAATAATAAATAAGGCTAAATAGTGGAATGCTTCTACGGCATAGTGACCGAAACGGTCTAAAATCCGCTCGTATTTTTTAGGATCAGGCATAATGGGATCTTTTATTTGCTTCAGAATGATTAGAAATTAAAACAAATTCCATGCCAATGGAAATAGTTCGCTTAAAAAGTTTATCTTTATTTAATAAAAAGAAAAAAGTAGAGGAATAAGCTTTGTGTTCATTAATATGGTAAAAATAAATTAAATTTTACTAAGTATGAAAGGATAAAAAATGAAAGCGGTAAAGCTATATCGTTATGGAAATCCTGATGAACTTATTTATGAAGAAATAGAAAAACCACAAATAAAAAATGGGGAAGTTTTAGTAAAAGTTTCAAGAGCTGGAATCAACTTTTCAGATATTTATCAACGTAAAGGTGTAAATCCTTTGCCATCTTTACCTTATATTTTAGGACAAGAAGGGGCAGGTATTGTTGTTGAATCTTTAAGTTCAGAATTTAAAGTAGGCGATAGAGTTGCTTGGCTTGCTTCAAATGGGGCTTATGCTGAATATGTGAGTATTCCCGTAGATAAATTAATTCATATTCCAGAGGGTATTAGTGATGAGATTGCGGTTTCTAGTTTAATGCAGGGACTAACTGCCCATTATTTAGCTTATTCGACTTATAAGGTTAACTCTGAAACAGTTGCGTTGGTTCATGCAGGAGCGGGTGGCGTAGGTGCATTGCTCGTTCAATTATTAAAAAAACAGGGTGCAACCGTTATAACAACTGTATCTTCAAATGAAAAAGTAGTTCTAGCTCAATTTGCTGGAGCCGCCTTTGTAATTGATACGAGTAATCAAAATTTTGTGGAAGTTTGTAGAGAAGTTACGCAAGGCCAAGGTGTAGATGTCGTTTATGACTCTATTGGACTCGTGACTTATGAAGGAAGTCTTTCTGTTGTTAAGCCATTAGGGCTGTTGGTTTTGTTTGGTCAATCAAGTGGTAAAGTTCCACCTATTGATCCAATCGCTTTATCAAAACAAGGATCAATTTATTTAACGAGACCGACATTAGCTACCTATACTGCTACTAGAGAAGAACTACAAAAGAGAGCGCATGAGGTCTTTAAATTAATAGAAGAAAATATTTTAAAGGTAAATGTAAATAAGGTTTATGCCCTTGATCAGGCTTCGCTTGCCCACCAGGATTTAGAATCAAGAAAAACCACAGGAAAGTTACTTTTAGCGCCTTAGAAAATAATCTTTATAAATAAAAAAATGCCTGAAAGTTCAGGCATTTTTTATTCATTATTTAACTGAAATTGAGTTATAAATTAATCTTCACTAAAGCCTCTTTGCTCTATATTTGGAGCATGATAGCCAACAAAAAGTTATCTTAAGTTTGTATGTTGTTGGAGAATATCTTCAAGTGAAATATGACCTAAAAAGTTACCAGTACTCTCAATAGCCTGTTCTTGTTCGATAGCATGTGCAAATTTTACAGCTGCTTGATCTTGTAGTTGCTGATAAAGACGCTGGCAGTTCGGGAAATGATTAATATCAATTACATCATGATATTTCAACCAGCGTGCTATACCCGCGTAGTAGCCATCAACGAAAGACAATTGATCGCCCATTAACCATGTTTGCTCTGTCAAGCTATGCTCTAAAGCAGTAAATGCTTTTTTGACTTGTGTTGCTCCATATTCACGTAATGCGTGAGTGGCTTCTTCCGATGAAGAATGCTCAAGGCTATACCATAAGGGGCTAAATGCGTTGAATAACGTGGTATTTAAGAAAGCTAGCTTCTGATTGAACTGATTAAATTTTTCTGTTCCTTGTTGATAGTGAAAAGTAGTGTTTGAGCTTTTTGCCATGAGATAACTCAAGATCGCCATGCTTTCCGTTAAGACTTTACCATTGTCGTAGAGCAGGGCTGGTGTTTCACCTACAGGATTAATTCGGCGGTATGCCTCGGTATTGCATTGTACTGGCATCTCGATTCTACATAGTTGATAGGGTAAACCAGACCATTCCAATGCAACAATAGAGCCAAATGAACAACCAGAAGGGATACCATAAAATAAAGTGAAAGTTGACATGATGATTACTCTTGTGTGGTGTGTAGAATCATCTTAAGTCGGCAGAAAAGTTTCTAGTAGTCAGGTATTATGAAACTTATTGTCTACATATATGGACATTGAAGAATGCTACTTAGACAAAATTTGAATGACGTTTTTCTCTTTGTTGTGGCTGTAGAGCATCAAGGATTTTCTGCTGCAGCTAAACAACTCAATTTACCTAAATCCACGATTAGTAAGCGTGTGGCGATATTAGAAAATAAGCTAGGTTTAACCTTAATCCATCGTAGTTCACGTAGTTTTGTACTAAGTGAAGCTGGAAAGCTTTTTTATCAGCATGCTAAAAATGCGGTCGATGAATTTCGCTATGCTGAAGAAAATTTATTAATGCAGCAACAAGAGCCTAGTGGTGTGGTCAGATTGAGTGCTTCGGTGCCAATTGCTCAGTTTCTTTTATCTGATTGTTTACCTGAGCTTGCAGAACGTTATCCTAAATTATTATTACAAATAGAGGTAACTGATCGCTACGTAGATGTCATGAGTGAAAACTTTGATATTGTGATCCGTAGTCATTTTCAATCATTACCAGATTCTGGGTTAATTCAACGTGTGCTGACAAATGACAAGATTATTGCTGTTGCTGCACCTACTTATTTAATGAACACAGCCTCAATTAATTCACCACAAGATTTAGTGGACCATCAAGGATTATGGTCTGATCTGCAAATGAATCCTTGGTCCTTCAAGCATATGTCTGGAGAAAAAGAGATTGTACGACCAAATATTCGCTTTGTGGCAAATGAAGCAGAAGTTTTGAAAGGTGCTGCGAAGCGAGGAATTGGTATTACGCTTTTACCCGAAACATTTTGTGTGAATGAACTATCGAATGGAAGTCTAATTCATGTTTTACCAGATTGGTCTGCAGGTAATGTAACGACCAGTTTGCTCATGTTAACAAGACGAGGATTATTACCCAGTGTAAATATTACTGCTGATTTTTTAGTAGAGAAATTAAAAAGATAAGATTTTTTGAGCTTTTGTTGAATTAAAAAAAATGCCTAATTTCTCAGGCATTTTTTATTCAATAATTAATTAAGCTTGGTTTGTGAAGTAGTCTTCACTAAAGCCCATAACTAAGTCAGAACCTGCTTTGATTTTAGCAATACGCGCATCAATATCTGGCAAGATACGTTCAACAAAATATTGAGCTAAAGCAAGTTTGTTTTGATAGAAATCACCAGACTTATCTTTTGCTGCCCCTGCAATTTTCGCAAACATAAACGCAAAGCTGAGTAGGCCAACTGCATGTAAATAATCAACTGCCGCAGCATTTGGGAAATCTACGTTTTCAGCAGCTTGTTCAATAATGAACTGAGTAATAGCTTCAATTTCAGTTGCAGCATCTAAAGTTGCATCTTTAATGAAGTTTAAGTCTGTGTCTAAGTCGTTTGCAAAGTCACGAATTTCAGTGATGTATTCAGCAATGAACACGCCGCCACATTTAATGGTTTTACGACCAATTAAATCTTGAGATTGAACGCCGTTCGTTCCTTCGTAAATTTGAGCAATACGGAGATCACGGATACATTGTTCCATACCCCATTCACGGATATAGCCATGACCACCAAATACCATTTGAGCATCTAAAGTTGCTTGGAACGCTGTATCTGTGAGGTAAGCTTTAGCAATCGGCGTTAAAAGTGCAACGCGATTATTGGCTTTTTTTACAGCTTCTGCATCAGTTGAGAATTTAGTGATATCGAGCTGTTGACCTACATACACTGCAAAAGCACGAGATGCTTCATTGTTTGCGCGTACGTTTAACAACATACGACGTACGTCACCATGTACCAAAATGCTATCTGCTGGTTTGTTTGGTGATTGAACACCTGCTGCACTACGGCCTTGTAAGCGGTCAGTCGCATATTGTGCTGCATTTTGATATGCAAACTCAGATGCGCCTAAACCTTGAATACCCATTGATAAACGTTCGTAGTTCATCATGACAAACATGGCAGCAAGACCTTCGTTTTCTTTACCAACCAGGTAACCTTTTGCTGCATCAAAGTTCATCACACAAGTTGCAGATGCTTTGATCCCCATTTTATGCTCGATAGAACCTGGTCCAACTAAGTTGCGTTCACCTAATGAACCATCTTCATTTACAAGATACTTAGGTACGATAAAGAGCGAGATGCCACGTGAGCCAGCAGGGGCATCAGGCGTTTTAGCAAGTACCAAGTGAATGATGTTTTCTGCTAAATCGTTATCACCACCAGTGATGAAGATTTTAGTACCTGTAATGTTATAAGTACCATCTTCATTAGGTTCTGCTTTAGTTTTGATAATACCTAAGTCAGTACCTGCATGTGGCTCTGTCAAACACATGGTGCCTGACCATTCACCTGAATAAATCTTAGGTAAGTAAGTTTCTTTTTGTTCTTGAGATGCATAGCTGCTTAAAGCCATGCCTGCACCCACAGAAAGAAGCGGGTAGAGCATAAATGATGGGTTAGTTGCAAATAACATTTCATCAGAAAGAACGGTGAGCATTTTTGGCATGCCTTGACCGCCCCATTCTTCGTCGGCACCTAAGCCAATCCAACCGCCTTCTGCATATTGACGGAATGCATCTTTAAAACCAGCTGGTGTGAACACTTCGCCGTTTTCATAGCGAGCGCCTTCTTCATCACCGGTACGGTTTAATGGATGAGTCACGTTCTGAGCAAATTTAGCCATTTCTTCTAAAATTGCTTCAGCAGTTGCAGCATCTACATGAGCGAGTTTCTCATTAGACTGCCAAAATTGTTCTGCTTTGAATACATCATTTAAGATGAATTTCATATCAGCTAAAGGAGCATTGTAAATTGGCATAATCGTTCACCTTTTTTGTGCACATTGGCCTGTGCTAGATATCCTGTAAAACGAAATGGATATGGAATTTAAAGTGTAAATTTATCATTGATTTTATAAAAAAAGGACCGTCAAAACTGAGCAGTCCTTTTTCGTTTTTTAACATTGCATATCGCAACTAACTATGGTTAGAAAGCGAAATGTTCAGCATCTAATGACATTAATGGATCGAGACCACCCGCAATCACATCGACATGTGAGCGAACACGTGGCAAGATTTTTTTGAAGTAGAATCGAGCAGTTGTTACTTTTGCATTGTAGAAATCAACTTCACTATTACCTTCTGCTAATTTCTCTTGTGCAACAAGTGCCATACGAGCCCATAGGTACGCTAAAGTGATATAACCTGAGAAGTAGAGGTAATCTACAGCAGCAGCACCTACTTCATCTGGGTTTTGCATTGCACGCATACCAATTTGCATGGTGAGATCGCCCCATTCTTTGTTAAGTGCTGCAAGCGGCTCAACAAATTCTTTCATGGCAGCGTTGTCTTTGTTTGCTTCAACAAATTTGTGAACCATTTTGGTAAAGTCTTTCAGCATTGCACCTTGAGTTTGCAATACTTTACGACCTAACAAATCAAGTGCCTGAATTTCAGTTGTACCTTCATACAAACAAGCAATACGTGTATCACGTACGATTTGTTCCATGCCATGCTCAGAAATGAAACCATGACCACCGAAGACTTGAACACCGTGCTTAGCAGACTCAGAACCAGTTTCAGTTAAGAATGCTTTTGCAATTGGAGTCAATAAAGACAAGATGTTGTCAGCAAACTTACGCTCTTCTTCTGTTTCGCCTTTTTCAACGATGTCAGCGTATTGAGCAAGTAAGTAAACAAGTGCACGACCGCCTTCAGCAAACGCTTTTTGAGTTAAAAGCATATTACGTACAGCAGGGTGAACGATAATTGGATCTGCATCTTTTTCTGGAGCTTTCGGACCAGAAAGTGAACGCATTGCTAAACGTTCTTTCGCGTAAGTTAACGCACCTTGGAAAGATGATTCAGATGCTGCTAAACCTTGAACAGCAGTACCAATACGTGCTGTGTTCATGAAGGTGAACATACAATTCAAACCACGGTTTTCAGGTCCAATCAAATAACCTTTTGCTTGGTCAAAGTTGATGACACAAGTCGCGTTACCATGAATACCCATTTTGTGTTCGATAGAACCACAACGTACCGCATTACGCTCGCCCACAGTTCCATCTGCATTTACATGGAATTTAGGAACGATGAATAATGAGATACCTTTAGTGCCTTTTGGCGCACCTGGTAAACGTGCAAGAACGATATGAATGATGTTCTCAGCCATGTCGTGTTCACCAGCAGAGATAAAGATTTTCTCGCCAGAAATTGCATAGCTACCGTCAGCATTTGGTTCTGCTTTAGAGCGGATAATACCTAAGTCCGAACCTGCATGAGATTCAGTTAAGCACATCGTACCTGTCCAGACACCTGAAACAAGGTTTGGTAAATAAATATCTTTCTGTTCATCAGAACCATGATGTTCTAATGTACGTACAGCACCATGAGACAAGCCAGGGTACATACCCCAAGACCAGTTTGCTGTACCAACCATTTCAGAAATTGCAATACCTAGAGAGTTAGGTAAAGCCTGACCACCGTATTGTTCTTCTGCTGATAAAGACGGAAAGCCAAGTTCAATATATTTTTGATAAGCTTCTTTAAAGCCTGTTGGAGTGGTAACTACACCATCATTCCAAGTACAACCTTCGCGGTCGCCAACTTGGTTTAAAGGAGAAAGTTCATTTTCACAAAAGTCTGCCGCAGCTTCTAAATATTGATCAACCAATTCACGGCTTACGTTACCTTGGAAATCAGGTAATTTTGCATAGTGTTCTTCAGCATTTAATAATTCATGCAAAACGAATTGCATATCACGTAAGGGCGCTTTGTATTGTGGCATATCGGGTTCCTCAATACTGGTGAAACCAGAGTTATAATCTTAATCTATGATAATGTGCCATCAGGCACCTTGGACTATTACATCGTGCAACAACTTGCATAACTGCACAAGCACCTCAGGACCTTTACTTTGTGACTGCAAAGTCAAGAAAAAAATGCTTAAACTAGCTAAGTGCTTTGAGTGTAAACACTTTTGGTTATGTTTATATGATACAAATAGTCAAAATCGTAAATAGTTATGTATAAACAAAAGGCGCCAATCGGCGCCTTTTGTTTTATGATTTTTAGAATTATTTTGCTTGAGCTGATGTTGGAGCCGAGGCGTTAACTGGTGGTTGAGGACGTTTTGGTTCAAAACGAAGGTTACAGGTACCTTCAATTGTTTTATCGCCAACTTGCACATTTATATTCTGTCCATTGGCCTTGCCATCACATGCTTTTTGGATTTGTTCAAAGCGAGCTTTACGTTCTGAACGGTGTTGTTCCCATGCTGCTTTTTGTTCAGGTGTGAATTCGCGGTGCTTCATACGATGGTGACCCTCACGTGGGCCATCTTGCATCATGCGATGTTCTGGTTTTTGTGGCTGAGTCGTTGATTGACAAGCCGCTAAACTTCCCATAGTTACAATTGCCGCACTGAATAATGCAATTTTTGCCGTCATTTTCATATTTAAAGCCCTTTAATGCTGTGTTTTAAGATGGCTTAAAGATTAGATAATAAAGATGTAGAAACAATGGAGAGTTTTTCTTTTCGTTGTTGGTTACAATGCGAAATATAGCGTAAAAATGAGAGAGTGCTTTTGAACGTTCTACGTGTTCCCATTGCATTACGGTTATTTTTAACAGTCTTGCTCACCACATTGCTTATTGCGACTGCAAGCTTGAGCGTTTTGCACTGGACAATGCAAAAGAACTTCGCCAAATATGTAGCCGACGTTGAAATGCAAAAGCTCGACCGCCTCATTACCAATCTTGGCGATGTCTATACGGTGTACCATGATTGGGGGAATGCGATTCAGGCACAAATTTTACAAATTGAAGGGACCGCAGCTCCAGATGATTATGATCGTCTCTCGCAGTGGTGGCTTCGTCGCCAATATGATATTGCGATACAACAGCATTCTTTCGATGAACATGCCCTCATCAATATTTCACCTCAAGTTACGCCGACAAATAAAAATACTATTTTTAGTGATGAAGAGTTAAAAACACTTGAGCAAAATTTACCTTCTCAATATCAACCATTTGAAGGGTTGCGTTTCCCATTAAGTGCAAATCAGTTTCGGCCAAGTGATGATAAAAATAAGTCAAAGAAGGGCAGCTTAAAAGATATTGAAACTCAAAATGGTAAGAAGCGATTTATTGCTTTGCCTGACCGTTTAGGTTTAAGTTCTCGCTTATCTTTATATGATGCAAATCACCAGTTTGTGGTGGGTGAACCGCCTTCTTCAGATCAGATGTCGTTTCGCCCGATTATCTTAAACAATCAAGTCGTGGGATATTTGGGCTTAAAACCTGTTTTAGATAAAGAAGATGCTTTGAGTATTAATTTCTTTAGTAATCAAAAGCGTTATTTACTCTTAATTTATGCTTTAACCTTGCTTTCAAGTTTAGTTGCAGCGCTATTGATGGCGACTTATTTTAAGAAACCGATTCAGCGTTTATTAAATGCGACAAATGAATTAACGAAAGGAAATTATCAGCATCAAGTTGTTATTAAGCGAAATGACGAATTAGGTGATTTATCCACCCAATTGAACCATTTGGCAGAGATTTTACATCGGCATGAAGAATCACGTCGTCAATGGGTGGCGGATACTTCCCATGAATTAAAAACGCCATTGGCTGTATTGCAAGCACAAATTGAAGCGATGCAAGACGGTATTCGAAAAGCAACGCCTGAACATCTGGAGGCGATGATGCGTCAGGTTTCAAGTCTGAAAAAATTAACACAAGACCTTGCAGACTTGGCACAGGCAGATGCACAACAACTCAAGTGTTATTTGAGTTCTGTAAATCCGTGGGAAGTTGTATTACAAGAGGTTGAAAATTTTAAACCGAAACTTGAGCAAGCTGGTCTCGAAATTCAAGTTGAAGGAACAAGTTCTCCGCTATTATTAGACCGTGATCGGTTTAAACAGATTATTGTTAATTTAATTAGTAATAGTATTCGTTACACAGAAACAGGTGGCAAAATTCATATTCATACAGCACAAACTCCACAGGAGTGGACTTTGTATGTTGATGACAGTCCATTTGGTTTAAATGATGAGCAGTTATCTCGTTTAGGTGAACGATTCTATCGCGTCGATGATTCGCGTACGCGTAGTACAGGTGGAACAGGGCTAGGCTTGGCTTTGTCTTGTAAAATTGCGCAAGCGCTTGGTGGTACACTCAGTTTTAAACATTCACCATTAGGTGGTTTACGTTGTGTACTCACTTTTAAAAAGCAGAGTTAAATATAAAAGGAAAAATATCTCATGAAACATGTGATGTTGGTTGAAGATGAAGTCGAATTAGCGCATTTGGTGCGTGATTATCTTGAAGCTGCCGGTTTTGAAGTAAGTATGTTTCATGATGGTCAAGATGCCTATGCGAGTTTCCAGCAACGTAAACCTAATTTAATGGTTCTGGACTTAATGGTTCCACGAATGGATGGTTTGACCATTTGCCGTAAGGTTCGTGAACAGTCAGATTTACCGATTATTATGGTGACTGCCCGTACCGAAGAAATCGACCGCGTCTTGGGGCTGAATATGGGCGCTGATGACTATGTATGTAAACCGTTTAGCCCAAAAGAGTTGGTTGCTCGCGTACAGGCCGTTTTACGCCGTTTAGAACGTAAGGCAGAGCCCGAACAAAATGACTCTTTCCGAATTGATAAAGCACAGCAAAGAATTTGGTATCAACAAAAATCGTTGAGCTTAACCCCAACCGAATTTCGTTTACTTGAGCTATTTTTAGAGCATGTTGGACAAGTCTATTCGCGTGCACAATTATTGGATCATATTAATCCAGATAGTTTTGACGTTGCCGATCGTGTAATTGACAGTCATATCAAAAACTTGCGTCGAAAAATTAGTGAAGCGGCTGAAACTGGTAACCGCCATGAGTGGATTCAAGCAGTTTACGGCGTAGGTTACCGCTTCGAATACCCAGAAGAATAAGCACTCACAAAAGTTATTCTGTGGATAACCACAATGTTATCCACAGAAAATGTGGATAGTTTTAAAGATTTTATGGATAAATTATAATCTTTGTCTGATTCGGTACTAATTGCCAAATCTCGTCTATATCTACATTTCTAACGGCGATACATCCTAGTGTCCAATCCTTATGTGGCATATAAGTCGAGCTAAAAGGCATAGATAAAAATGATTTTGGAACTGATCCATGAATCATGATATCTCCACCAGTTGGTTGATTATGTTGCTTGGCATAAGCAATATCTTTCGCATCGGGATAGGAAATATGCAAAGATTTATAATAAGCACTTTGTGAGTTTCGCCAGTCTATAGAGTAAACCCCTTCAGGTGTTTTACCATCATTTTCAAAGTGCTTATGTCCTTCAGGGTTAAAGCCTAGACGAATAGGATAACGACGAATCACCTCGTTATTATTTTTAAGTAGAAGTAGGCGTTGATTTTTAAATACT